>NZ_JBOCEF010000043.1:13405-45078 GCF_050586345.1 Rhodovulum sp. DZ06 | reverse complement strand
AAAAAGGGAGAACAACCTCGTCCTCTCGACAGGGGGGAGGTTGGGGGGGGAGGGGGGGGGGGGGGGCGGGGGGGGGGGGGGGGGTTTTGTTTTGGGGGGCCCGCCCCCCCGATGCCCCCCGTCGAGAGGGGGGACCCCTCCCGAACCCTCCCCCTTTTTTGGGGCGGGACGCGGGCGCTGACGGCAGGGCGTCGCGCGCCGCGCCGCAAGCGCCGCGGTTGATCGGCCGCGCGGGCGCCGCCGCGGCCGCAGACGCAACGCCGGGCGCGCGGCCCCGGCGCCCGGCAGCCCCAGGTTCCCGCGGGACGCATGGCCCATTGCACGAGGCGCATGGCGGGCATGTCGGCCCGGCGCTTGACCGGCAACGTTTCACATGCGAACGAATTCGCCCCGCGGCAGCTTCGCCGCTCCTGCCGCGAAGGGCGCATGTCCGACTTCATCCTCAGCATCGACGGCACGGAAGCCGGCGCCCGACTGGCGCTGATCCTGGCGCTCGTCTCCGCCGTCGCGCATGCGTCCTTCGGCGCGCTGCAGAAGGGCCGTCACGACCCCTGGCTGTCGCGCGGGGCCATCGACGCCTGCTACGGGATGATGGCGCTGCCCATGGCGCTGCTGCTGACGCCCCTGCCCTCGGCCGGGCTGTGGTGGGCGCTGGCCGGGGCCTGGGGCATCCACGTCGTCTACAAGTTCCTGCAGGCCATGGCCTATTCCCGCGGCGCCTACACGGTGGTCTACCCGGTGGCGCGCGGCATGGGCCCGCTCGCCACCGTCGCCCTCGCCGGGATCGTCTTCGGCGAGAGCTTCAGCGGCGGGCAATGGGGCGGCGTGGCGCTGCTCTCGGGCGGGATCATGGCGCTGGCGGCGGTGAACCTGAGGGGCCATCCGCTGGGCTGGCGCGACATGGCCCCGGCCATCGGCCTCGCGCTGCTCACCGGCGTGATGATCGCGCTCTACACCACCTATGACGCCTGGGGGATCCGGCTGGCGGACGACCCGCTGACCTTCCTGCTGTGGTTCTTCGTGGTGGACGGCTGGACCTTCCCGCTGATCGCCGCCTGGCGGGTGCGCACCCAGCGCTCCCCCGCCTCGCCGCTGCGTCCGCTGCTGGCCCGCGGGCTGCTCGGGGCTCTGATCGCGTTCCTCAGCTTCGGGGCGGTGATGCTCGCCACCCGGCTCGACAAGGTCGGCGAGGCGGCGGCGCTGCGCGAAACCTCGGTGGTGTTCGCGGGCCTGATCGGCTGGCTGGTGCTGGGCGAGCGGGTCGGCCCCGCCCGCGCCGCGCTGATGGTGGTGATCGCCCTCGGCGCCATAGCGGTCGAGTTCGCCTGACCCTTTCCGCCTTCCCGACATCCGGGTCCGGGCCCGGGCGGCCCCGGGGGCGCCCGCCGCGCGCGAATGGGGGGCCTCGCCCCCCTGAGCGCGCGGCCCCGCGCCCCGTCCAGCCCCCTGCGACAGGACTGACCAGCGCGTCAACCGACCGCACGGCGCGGCGAAGGCGCCGCCTTGAAGAGGACCCCGGGAGGCGCCATTTCCCCCGCTTTCCCCGTGACCCCCTCTCTCCCTGCCCCGAAAGGCGCGCCCCACGCCATGTTCTACCGAGTCGCCCTCCTCCTCGCCGCCTGCCTGCTGGCCGCGCTGCCGCTGGCCTCGATGGCCGGCCTGTCGCCCGCGGGCGGCGCCCCGACGCTGCGCCTGCCCGGCCCCGACATGGTGATCGCGCCGGGCGAGTGATCCCCCTCGCCCCGGAACGCAGAAAGGCGCGCCCGTCCCCGGGCGCGCCTTTGCATTTCCCCGCCCGGGGCCGCCTCAGCCCTGCGGCGGCAGCGCCATCCGCGTCGGCACGAAGCCCCAATCCTTCACGCCGCCCCCGTTGCTGGCCGCCTGGCGCTTGAACTCCAGCCGCGCGAGCTGGTCGCGATGCACCTCGTCCGGCCCGTCCGCAAGGCGCAGGAAGCGGGCCGTGGACCAGGCCGCCGCCAGCCCGAAATCATTGCCCGTGCCGCCGCCGCCGAAGGCCTGCACGGCCCAGTCGATCACCTGCTGGGCCATGTTCGGGGCCGCGATCTTGATCATCGCGATCTCGGCCTTCGCCGCCTTGTTGCCCACGGTGTCCATCATGTGCGCCGCGCGCAGGGTCAGAAGCCGGTTCATCTCGATCATGATCCGCGCCTCGGCCACCCGCTCGCGCGTCACGCTGCGCTCCGAGACCGGCTTGCCGAAGGTCTCCCGCTCGGCCGTGCGCGCGCACATCTTGGCGAGGCAGCGTTCCGTCAGCCCGATCAGCCGCATGCAGTGATGGATCCGCCCCGGGCCAAGCCGCCCCTGGGCGATCTCGAAACCGCGCCCTTCGCCCAGCAGCATGGCCGAGGCGGGCACCCGCACATTGTCGAACACCACCTCCGAGGCCCGGTCCGGCACGCCGTAATAGCCGAAGACCGGGATCGCGCGCTCCACCGTCACCCCCGGCGCGTCGCGGGGCACGAGGATCATCGACTGCTGCCGGTAGGTCTCCGCGTCCGGGTCGGATTTGCCCATGAAGATGAAGACCTTGCAGTTGGGATGCGTGGCCCCGGTCGTGTACCACTTGCGCCCGTTGATGACGTACTCATCCCCCTCGCGCCGGATCTGGGCCGAGATGTTGCGCGCGTCCGAGGAGGCCTGGTCCGGCTCGGTCATCGCGAAGGCCGAGCGGATCTCGCCCGCCAAGAGGGGCTTCAGCCACCGCTCCTGCTGCTCCGGGGTGCCGTACTTGGCCAGCACCTCCATGTTGCCGGTGTCGGGGGCGTTGCAGTTGAACACCTCGGGCGCGAGGTGGCTGCGGCCCATGATCTCGCACAGGCTCGCGTATTCGAGGTTCGAGAGGCCGAGGCCATGCGCCGGATCGGGCGAGAACAGGTTCCACAGCCCCGCCTCGCGCGCGATGGGCTTCAGCTCCTCCACCACCGGGTTCAGCGCCCAGGGGCCGTCATCCTCGGAATGGCGGTAGAAGCGCGCCTCGTTGGGGTAGACGTGCTCCTCCATGAAGGCGTGCAGCCGTTCTTCGAGCGCGATCACGCGGTCCGTCTTCTCCGGGATCATGGCTTGTCCTCCTCTCATCTCCCCTCGCAGCGGGCGCGCCCGCCGCCTTTCGGTCTCGTTATCCCCCAAGATCGTCTGACGATCCAGTTCAAAAGCTTGCCGCGTCGTCAGGGTCGTGCATGATGAAAGCCGCTTCACCATTTTGCGAAGCGAGTGGGGACATCCGTGGAAGGACAGGCCATGTCAGCGGCCGAGGACGAGGGGCGCGCGCCCATTGGAGCGCCCGAGATGACGCAAGGGCATGGACGCAGCGCGCCGGACACCGTGGTCCGCGCAGTGATCCGCGGCCTCTACGAGGGGCGCTACGTGCCGGGCCAGCGGCTGGGCGAGCCCGACCTGATCAGCGAATACGGCGTCTCCCGCTCCACCGTGCGCGAGGCGATCCGGCGGCTCGAGGCCGACGGGGTGGTCGAGACGATTCCCTATCGCGGCGCCCAGATCCGCCGCCTGACGGCGCGCGAGGCGCGCGACGCGCTGCTGCTGTTCCAGGCCCTGATCGCGCTGGCCGCGCGCCTCGCCGCCGAACGGATCGGCGAGGCGGACGGGCGCGAGCGGGTGGCCGAGGCGTGGAAGGGGCTCGAGGCGCAGGCCGCCGACCTCGACGGGTTCGACGGCGCCCGCGCGCGCGACCGCTTCCACCGGGCGCTGGCCGCCGCCTCGGGCAACCGCGACGTGATGCGGGTGCTGCCGGGGATGCAGGCGCACCTGATCCGGTTTTCCTGGTCGGCCCCGGCGGAGACCAAGCTCGACAGCTACAAGGCCATCGTGCGCGCGGTCCTGTCGGGCGAGGCCGAGAAGGCCGAGGCCGCCGCCCGCGCCCATGTCGACGAGATCCTGGCGCTGGTCGTCCCGGAAATCTGACACGGGTCAACACTGTTGACCCAAATCGCAGCCCGCGCCATTCTCCCGGTCCACGCGACCGGGAGGGAAGCCCATGTTCACCGATGAGATCCTGGCCTCGGCCGAGGCCTCCGTCCTCTGCTGGCTCGCCACCGCCGATGCCGAGGGGCGGCCCAGCGTGTCTCCGAAGGAGATCTTCGCGCTGCGCGCCCCGGACGAGGCGCTGGTGGCGCAGGTGATGTCGCCGGGCAGCGTGCGCAACGTGAAGCGGAACCCCCACGTGTGCCTGAGCTTCGTGGACGTCTTCGCCCAGACCGGCTGGAAGATCGCCGGGACCTGCGAATTGATCCTGCCGAACGCGCCGGACTTCGCCGAATTGGAAGCCCCGCTGCGCCCCCGCGCCGGGCCGACCTTCCCGATCCGCGGCATCTTTCGCATCAAGGCGTCGGGCGTCGCCCCGATCCGCCCGCCGAGCGAGGTGATCCTCCCGGGCCGCGACCCGGCGGATGTGCGGGCCGGGGTGCTCAAGGCCTACGGGGTGAAGGAGGAGCTCTGACGCTCCTCCCGCCCCGGGGGTCGCCCCCTCAGAACCCCTTGTGGATCACGCCCTGCGCCTCCCCTGCGGCGAGCTGCGCGGCCTTGGCGGCCTTGTAACCGGGGCGTTCGGTCAGCCCCTCGAACCAGGCGCGGATCCGCTCCGGGACCTGGTCGTAGAGGCGCGTGGTCCGCGACAGCTCGATGGCATAGGCGACCGAGATGTCGGCATTGGTGAAGCCCTGGGTGAGCAGCGTCGCGCGCCCGTTGGCCAGCGCCTCGTCCAGCAGCCGCAGGCGCTTGAGGAACCAGGTCCCGTAATCCTCGGCCGCCTGCGGCAGGCGCCGCTCCGGCGGCTCGAACATCGCGTAGCGCAGCACGAGGGTCTGCGGGAAGGTCAGCGTCGCCTCGCCGTGATGCAGCCAGTTCAGGTACGCGCCGTACTCGGCATCCCCCGGCGCCGGGGCCAGCCGACCGCCGCCATGGGCCATCGACAGGTAATGCGGGATGGCCGAGGATTCGGTCATCCGCGTCTCGCCATCGACCAGCAGCGGGATGGTGCCGAGCGGGTTCTCGGCGAAGTATTCCTTGCCATGCGCCCGCGGCGGGAAGGGCAGCATCTTCAGGTCATAGTCCAGCCCCAGCTCCTCCAGCGCCCAGAGGGCGCGGAAGGAGCGGGCGTCGTGGCAGTGCCAGAGGGTGATCTTCGGCGCGTCGGTCATGCTCGTCTCCGTGGTCGGTCCCGTCACAGCGCCGCCTCGGGGACCGCGCCGGTGGTGTCGTCCCCGGCCATCAGCGGCGCCAGCCAGGCGGCGATCATCGGCGCCTCGTAGGCGAAGAAATACCGGCAGGCCCAGAGCTTGGCTTGCGCCAGGGCGTCGTCGCCCGCCCCCTGCGCGGCGCGGGTCTGCGACAGCCACAGCCAGCCGACCACGAGATGCCCCATGGCGTGCAGCACCTGGGACCCGTGGGTCAGCGCCGCCGCAGGATCGCCCTCCGCCGCCTTGGCCGCCGCGGCCTCGACCTGGGCGCAGGCGCCCTCAAGGGCTGCGGCCTGCGCGGAGAGCGGGCCGTCTGCGCAGGCGGCGATCTCTCCGCGGATCTCCGCCATCAGCAGGGCGAAGGATTTCATCCCGTCGAACAGCATCTTGCGGCCCAGCAGGTCGAGGCCCTGGATGCCGGTCGTCCCCTCGTGGATCGGGTTCAGGCGGTTGTCGCGATAGATCTGCTCGACGTCGAAATCGCGGGTGTAGCCATAGCCGCCATGGATCTGGATGGCGTGCTGGTTGGCGATCAGGCCCATTTCCGACGGCCAGGTCTTCACGATGGGGGTGAGGATGCCGAGCAGCCCCTCGGCCTTCTCCCGCTCCGCCGCGTCCTCGGATTCGCCCAGGTCCGCCAGCTTCGCGGCATAGAGGCAGAGCGCCAGCGCCCCCTCGGCCGCCGCCTTCTGCGCCAGGATCATCCGGCGCACATCGGCGTGCCGGGTCAGCGGCACGGGCTTCTCGGCGCGCTTGTCGTCGAGGGGGCGGCCCTGCACCCGCTCCTCGGCATAGGTCTTGGAGGCGAGATACCCGCGATAGGTCAGCGCCGCGGCGCCGAGGCCGACCGAGATCCGCGCCTCGTTCATCATCTGGAACATGATGGCGAGGCCCTGCCCCGGCGCGCCGATCAGCCAGCCGACCGCGCCCGCGTCGCCGCCGGGCTGGAACCGGTCGCCCTCGCCGAAGTTCAGCAGCGTGTTGGGGGTGCCGCGATAGCCCATCTTGTGGTTGAGGCCGATCACCTGGACGTCGTTGCGCGCCCCGTCCGGCAGGATTTTCGGCACCAGGAACAGCGAGATGCCCTTGGAGCCGGGGGGCAGCGTGCCGTCCTCGCGCTCGATCTTCGCCAGCACCAGGTGGATGGTCTGGGGCGCCACGTCCTGGTCGCCGACCGAGATCCACATCTTGCGCCCGAAGATGCGATGGCGACGGCCGAGATCATCCTCGCCCTCCGCCCGCGCCTTGGTGGTGATGTCGCCGAGGGAGGAGCCCACGTCCGGCTCGGACAGGCACATGGTCCCCATCGCCTCGCCGGAATGGAGCGGCGCGGCGAAGGCGGCGATCTGCGCCTCGGTGCCGAAGGCGGTGGTCACGCGGGCGTTGGCGGTGGACAGCATCGGGAAGGCGGCGGCGGCGACATTGGCCGCCATGCACTGCGCGGCGATGCCCATGGAGACGACGAAGGGAAGCTGCATCCCGCCATGCGCCTCGTCCACCGAGCTGAGCTGCAGGCCCGAGGCGAAGTATTCCTGCACGCCCTCGCGCAAGTCGGGCTGCACCCGCACCAGCCCGTCCTGGTCGAGCCGCGGCTCCTCGCTGTCCGAGATCTTCCAGCTTTCGCCGAGCTTCGCGGCGATCTTGCCCGCAAGGTCCAGCACGGCGTCGTAATCCTCGCGGCTCTGGCCTTCGAAGCGGGGATGGGCGGCGAGGGTTTCGACCCGCAGCCAGTCATGCAGCAGGAAGTCGATGTCGCGGCGGCTGATGGCGTCCATGGGGCGGTCCTCTCCCGGGGTGGTCTTCTTGGCGTTGTCGAGGGGGGTTATCGCCCGGATCGGCCCGGGGCGGAACCCCGGACCGCATGGCGAACGACGCGGCTTGCGAAAAAACCTCTTTCGCGCGACATACTAACGGGTATGCTGCCGCACGGGAAAGGCCGGACCGCTGGACGCGCGGGACCGAGGCCCGGCGCCGCGCGCCCCCGCCCGAAGCGTCCGAAGGAAGGATCCGCCCATGACTCTCACCTGCACCGCCGCCGTCCTGCGAGAGACCGGCCTGCCCCGCCCCTTGGACCAGAGCCAGCCGCTGAAAATCGAGACGGTGACCCTTCTCGACCCGACGCCCACCGACGTGGTGGTCAAGGTGATCGGCGCGGGGCTGTGCCATTCGGACCTGTCCGTGATGGACGGCACCCGCGGGCGCAAGACGCCGATCGTGCTGGGCCATGAAGGCGCGGGCGAGGTGGTCGAGGTCGGCTCGGGCGTGTCGGACGTGAAGGTGGGCGACCGGGTGATCTTCCAGTTCGCCCCCTCCTGCGGGCGCTGCCGCAACTGCATGGCGGGCCGTCCGCAGATCTGCGACGTGGCCCCCAAGGCGGCGATGGCGAACGAGCTGATCTCGGGCGGCAGCCGCATCCGCGGCGAGGGCGGCGAGGTGATCGGGCATTTCACCGGCGTGTCGTGCTTTGCGCAGTACGCCGTGGTGAACCGCGGCTCGATCGTGGTCATTGAAGACGATATCGACCTGGCCGACGCGGCGGTGTTCGGCTGCGCGGTGATGACCGGCGCCGGCGCGGCGATCAACACCGCCAACGTGAAGCCGGGCGAGAGCGTGGCGGTGTTCGGCCTCGGGGGCGTGGGCCTCTCGGGCGTCATGGGCGCCAAGGCCTGCGGCGCGGGCTGCATCGTGGCGCTGGACCCGGAGCCGTCGAAGCGCGCCAAGGCGCTGGAGATGGGCGCCACCCACGCCGTCGACCCGACGGACCCCAAGGCGGTGGAGGAGGTCAGGGACCTCACCCATGGCGGCGTGGATGCGGCGCTGGAGCTGGCGGGCGTGACCGTGGCGATGGAGACCGCCTATGACGTGACCGCGCGCGGCGGGCGCATCGCCACCGCGGGCCTGTCGCCGATGGGCAAGCATTTCAAGGTCCACCACGCGGACATGGTGTACCATGAGAAGTCGATCCTCGGGTCCTACATGGGCTCCTGCGTGCCGGTGCGCGACATCCCGCGGTTCCTGTCCATGCGCCGCTCGGGCGCGATGCCGGTGGACAAGATGATCGACGGCTATATCGGCTTCGACGAGCTGAACCTCGGGTTCGAGAAGCTGGCCCAGGGCGGCGCGGTGCGCCAGATCCTGAAGCCGCACGGCTGAGGCTTTCGGGCGGAGCGGCCCGCCTCGGGGGAGCGCAAGGCCCCCCGCTCGGCGGCCCGCGCCGCGCGGGCGCGCGGCGGCGCCCGGCCCCGCCCTTCCACTCCGTGACACGCGCCCCCGCGCCGGTTGACCCCGGCGCGGGGGCGTTCGACTCTGCGCCCGTTCTTGCCAGCCCCCCGGGAGCCCTCCATGACCGACGCCCCCCGCATCGTCTTCCTCGACCGCGAGACCTTCGCCCCGGCGGTGGAGCTGACCGCCCCCGCCGCCCCCCACGCCTGGGAGGCGCACCAGCGCACCGCCCCGGAGGAGGTCGCGGCCCGGCTCGCGGGCGCCCGCGTGGCGATCACCAACAAGGTCCCCCTGCGCCGCGCCGTGCTGGAGGGGCTGCCGGAGCTGAAATTCATCTCGGTCGCCGCCACGGGGTATGATTGCGTGGACATCGCGGCGTGCCGGGAGTTGGGCATCCAGGTGTCGAACGTGCGCGGATACGCGAAACACACGGTGCCCGAGCATGTCTTCGCGCTGATCCTCGGGCTGCGCCGCGCCATCGTGCAGTACCGCGCCGACGTGATCGCCGGGCGGTGGGAGGATGCGGGCCAGTTCTGCTTCCACGATCACCCGATCCGCGACCTGGCCGGAAGCCGCATCGCCATCTTCGGCGGCGGCGCCATCGGCTCGGCCGTCGCGCGCATCGCGGAAGGCTTCGGGATGGAGCCGGTCTTCGTGGCCCGCAAGCGCGAGGCGCCCGGCGCCGGGCGCATCCCGTTCGAGGCGGCGCTGGAGACGGCCGACATTCTCAGCCTCCACTGCCCGCTGACGCCCGCGACGCAGGACATGATCGCGGCGCCCGAATTCGCCCGGATGGGACGGCGGCCGCTGCTGATCAACACCGCCCGCGGCGGACTGGTGAACGGCGCGGACGCGGTGGCGGCGCTGGAAGGGGGGCTGATCGGCGGCCTCGGGATCGACGTGCTGCCGGTCGAGCCGCCCACGGACGACCCGATCCGCGCCGCCGCCGCCCGCCCCGACGTGATCCTGACGCCGCATGTGGGCTGGGCGTCCGAGGAGGCGCAGGAAGAGGTCTGGCGCCAGACGGTGGAGGCGGTGGACGCGTTCCTGGCGGGCGCGCCGGTGCGGTTGTTGACCTGAGGGGGGCGCAGGCAGGCAGGCAGGCAGGCAGGCAGGCAGGCAGGCAGGCAGGCAGGCAGGCAGGCTCTGAAATCGGGGGTTGGCTGGACCGGCGCAAGCGGTGGAGGCGCGGCGCCGGACTGCGCCGACGCGCGTGAAAATTGCTATGAAAAGGGAGGGGAGAGCGGCGCCCGCCGCGCCCTGCCCCGGCCCGCCGCGCCATCGAGGACCGGGCGGCCGTCTTCGCCGTCGACGCTCGACACGCCACCTCCCCCGGCGCCACCCGCAGGGGCCGGGGCGCTGGCAGCGATGCGCGATGCGGCGATGCTCGATGCGGCGATGCGCGATGCGCGATGAAGCTAAGCTCCGCGCCGACCCGCCGCCCGGCGCAACGCCTGCAGGGCCGCGCCTGCCGCCGCCCGCCCCGCGGCGCCAGGCCCGCAAGGCGCGGCGCGGGACGCCGAGCGGGGGGCCTTGCGCCCCCCCGAGGCGGGCCGCACCCGGCAGAAGGCTCCGCACCCGACGGAACGCCCGCCCCGCCCGGCGCAGCCCTCAGAACGTCGAGAGCAGGATGCCCACCGTCTCGGCGATGGTCGGCCCCGGCTCCTCGGTCCCGTCCGAAGTCCGCTGGTCGTCCCGATACGGCTCCAGGATCGCCCGCACCTCGGGCGTCTTCAGCTCCGCCAGGCTGCGGATCAGGTTCGTCGCGTCGTTCCCGTCCAGCGTCGCCTTCAGCTTCGCCTCCAGCTTCTCATACGCCCCGGGCGTGCCCATGACCGCGAGATACAAATAGTAATCCCAGGTCTCCGCGTCCCGCCGCGGATGGGTGAAACTCCAGTCCTCGATCACCAGCGGGGCCATCCGGTCGCGCAGCTCGATCCTGTTCTCCCGCAGCCCCAGGAACCACGGGAAGGAGGAGGACTTGCGATACGGCATCCGCCGATACGTCGCCCCGATCCGCGCCCGCCCCGCATCCGACAGCGCCGAGGCATAGGTCGCCGCCGCGAAGCACAGGTCCGCCACCATCAGCGGGTGCGTCTCGGGCCCCGCCCGGTCCGCCACCGCCGCCAGCGCCAGCACCTGGCAGCGCAGCTCGGCGTTCTCGGCCACCCAGTCGAGCAGCCCGACGCTGTCCTCGCCCGCGAGGTCCGCTTCCCCGACCCGCTCGACCACCGCCGGGGGGCAATGCTGTTCCATGCCGTCCATCGCCATTCCCTCAGCTCCTGCTCAGCGCTTTCCACTGCAGATACCGCAGCCGCTTGCGGTCGGCCTTCACGGGCCAGTAGCCCATCAGGTTGGTCGGATCATTCGCCATCACGTTGCCCTTGGCCGCGCGCGCCGCGATCGCCGGCTCGGTGTTCGTCGCCGGCCAGTCCGGGGTCGCGTCGCCGGTCGTGTCGCGCAGGTGAGACGGGTATTGCGGCCCCGAGCTGCCATCCGAGGGGTGCTTGAGCCCCAGGCAATGACCGAATTCATGGGCGATCGAGTTGCGCGCCGAATCCCCGTCCGGGATCATGGTGAAGGCCGGGCTGGCGCCGATGTTCAGCACCGTGCCGCCGATCCCGCATCCCACGCTCGGGATGTAGCGGTAGATCCGGTACGCCCCCGCCCGCGGCTTGGCCCCGGTGGTGCGCGCATCCAGCGCCGCCCCCGCCTTGGCATGGATCGCGTTCAGGATCTCGCCCTTGAAGCTGTAAAAGGTCGGCGAGCCGGTCTTGGCCAGGAAGCGTCCGTTGCTGGGCGGATAGCCCTTCGCCTCGGTCGTCGCCAGGGCGGCGTCCGAGGTCAGGTCCACGTCGCCGAGATCGGCGATGTTCACCTTCAGGCAGGCCTGGCGGAAGATCTCGTCGAAGCGCGCGCGCAGGGTGTTCAGGTTCCAGGCGTCCTTCGGGGCCTTGGCGGTGATCACGTTGACCACGTCGATCTTGATGATCGCCTCGTCCTGCACCCAGGCGTAGACCCAGCCGATCACGTTCCCCGAACAGGTCACCTTCACCGTGCTCTCGCCCACGCTCTTGCCCTTGAGCTTGAACTTGCACTTTTTCGACGTGATGTCCTTGCCCTCGGTCAGAACCTCTACCGAGGACCCGGCGACCACCTCGAATTCGGTGTTCTTCAGGCAGGGGATGCAGTCGGTGGGCTTGAAGGCGAAGTTGATCTCGATCTCCAGCGTCTTGCCGGTGGCGATCGAGACCCAGCGCGCGCCGTCCCGCGTGCTGCGGCTGCCGGGCAGCGACAGGCTTCCCTTGGCCGGGGTGGGCAGCCAGTATTCGTCCGTTCCGGCGGTCACCACCTGGTTGGTGCGGTGATCGAAGCCGTAATAGGTGGAATAATTGGTCGTCGGCCCCTCGAAGAAGGCGACGTTGGCGCAGGAGGGATGCTGGATCAGGGTGATCGCCTTCTTGCCCCCCTCGGGGACGGCGACGCCCTTCTGCTCATCCTTGCCCGGACCCTCGTTCTTCTTCGGCCCGTGGCCGGCCTTGTCGGCGGTCACGTCGTAGGATCCGGGGTCGATCTTGCCGAAATCGGCCAGACCGTCGGCCCCGGTGGTCTTCTTGCCCGCGGCGCCGGCGGCGACCTCGGCCCCCTGGACCAGCTTGCCGTCGGCGTCCTTCACGGTCACCACCAGCTCGCCCAGCGGGCAGTCCTGCTGCGCGCTTTCGGGCGGCGAGGCGTCCCCGGACTGGCCGGAGGGCGGATCGGGTTTCTTGGCCATGTCTCAGCCCCCTTCGCGGTTGCGGGCGACGACGACCTCGAGCCAGGTCAGCGCCCTGCCCTCGAGCCGCTTGAACCTGTCGGCGGGCTCGGGGACCCGCTCATCGGCCAGCACGTCGCGGATCCAGCCGAAGGCGGGGTCCGAGACGCAGCCGGCGCCGAAGGTGAAGAACAGCAGCGTCATCAGCATCGCCGGGCGGCTGTCCTGCACCCCGGCGGAGACGCAGAGCCGCGCGGCGCGGTTGAACAGCGCGCGCAGCCCCTCGGCGCCCGCAAGGCGGGCCTTCTCGGGATAGAGCGCCGCGATCTCCTGCACCGCCCAGTCGCCGAGCAGGCGCGGCGGCGGCAGCTCCCGCTCCCGCTTCGCCCAGGCCAGGATGGCGGCATGGGCGGCGTGGAGCCGCGCCTCGTCATCGCCATTGAGCGTGTCGATGATCGCGGAGGCGCGGTCGTGCAGCGCGTCGGCGCGTTCGGACTGGGTGGAGAATTCGGGCGCGCCCAGCGCCGGGCGGGCCCAGGCATGGACCGGGTCGTCGAGGAAGCCCGCGCCGAAGGCCAGCCGCAGGTCGATCCAGAAGCGGATCGGGCCGCGATTGGTGAAGCCCGCGGCCTCGCGCGCATGGTCCATCCCGTCGCGCACGACTTTGTCCAGCCGCGCCTCGTCCCAGGTGGCGGCGAGCTCCGGCTGCCTCTCCCGCAGCCTGTCCTTGAGGTCCTGCACATAGCGCTCGCGCGCCTGCTCGGCGAAGACGCCGAGCTGAGCCTGCTTGATCCTGAACATCAATCCCTCTCGCGCCGGGCGGAAATACCGAGGCCCGGGCCGTCAGAGGGTACTCCCGCCGCCTCCCTGCGGCAAGCGCGGCGGGATCAGCCCTCCCGCCCGCGCTCGCGCTCGATATCCGCCAGCAGCTGGCGCGCGCGGATCTCCGAGAGCAGCATCCGGTTGGCGGCGACGAGATCGGCGAGCATCCCGCCCACGATCACCGCCGCGCCCGCGGCGATCAGGCCCGAGCCGATGACCAGCGATTGCAGCTTGCCCTCCGGGTCGCCCCCGAGCGCGTAGACCAGGAAGCGCGCGAAGGCGGCGAGGCCCGGCAGCATGGTCAGCGCGCCGAGCACGCCGAAGGTGCGCGCGGGCCGGTAGACGGTGGCGATGCGCAGGATCGTGAAGGCCGAGCGCAGGACGTACTGGGCGGTGGAGCGGAACAGGCGGCTGGGCCGGGTCGGCGGGTTCACCTCGATGGGCACCGAGACGGTGGGGATGCGCAGCTGCCCGGCCTGGATGATGGTCTCGAGCGTGTAGGTCCAGCGGTTGAAGACGTAAAGACGGGCGGCGGCGTTGCGGTGGATGGCGCGGAAGCCCGAGGGCGCGTCCTCGACATCCGCGCCCGAGGCGAGGCGCACGACGCGGCTGCCGAGCTTTTGCAGGAACCGCTTGAGGGGCGAGAAATGCGCGATGGCGGCGATGGGGCGGGCGCCGACGGCGATCTGGGCGCGGCCCTCGAGGATCGGGCGGCAGAGCGCGGGGATGCAGTCGGCGCGGTACTGGTTGTCGCCGTCGGTATTGACGATGACGTCGGCCCCGAGGCGCAGGGCGCGTTCGATCCCGGCCATGAAGGCGGCGGCGAGGCCGTGATTGTGCCCGAGGCTGAGCACGTGGTCGGCGCCGTGTTCGCGGGCGACCTCGACGGTGCGGTCGGTGGAACCGTCGTCGATGATGAGCCATTCGACGGTGTCGAAGCCGTCGACCTCGCGCGGCAGATCGCCGAGGGTCTCGGGAAGCTGCGCTTCCTCGTTGTGGCAGGGGATCTGGATAATGAGCTTCATGAAACGCTGACCCGTGGGGGCTTGGGAAAACTGCCACCGGGCGGCGAGGGGGCGGCGCCGCGACGGGGGACGCGAGCGGCGCCGGGGGAAAGGTACGCGCGCGGCGCCGGTGCAGGCAAGGGGGCGCGGCGCGGCGCATGGGCCGGGGGGCGTCGGGCGGCGGGGTGGGGCGGCGGCGTGGAGAAATGGCGGCGCGCCGGGAGGACGGGCCGGTCGGGCGCAGACGGGCAGGTCGGGCGAGGACGGGGCGGACGTCGGCGCGGCGGCGGCTGCGCGGCCGGCGCGTAGCGATGCGGCCCGGCGCAGGGCGGCCCGGCGCAAGGCGATGCGGCGCAGGGCGGCCCGGCGCAAGGCCGCGCGGCGCAGGGCGGGGCGGCGCAGGGCGGGGCGGCGCAGGGCGGGGCGGCGCAGGGCGGGGCGGACCGAGGATGCCGCGAGCGCGCGAGACCGCGGCAGCCCGCGAGGCTCCGGTCGGGGCGTTTACGGGCGTGCGGGGACCGGAGGGTGGGACAGACGGGAGCGACCGGAGGAAGGCCTGCCGCCGCAGCGCGCGGCGTCGAAGGGAGAGGCAGGCCCTTGACCCGGCGTTCCCGCGGAAGATGCAGGCCCGGAGAGAGGCGGTCGCCGTCCCCCGCCGGGAGGCCGCCCGCTCGGCGCCGGGGGCGGCCAGGCCCGGGGCGGCGGCGGCAGCGGATGACGGCGGCCCCGAGCGGCCCGCTCCGCGCAACACGCCCCAAAGGTCCGAGCAGACCCGCCCCCCTCGGCGCGTCGGCCGGCCAGGCGCCTGCCCCGCCCGCCCCTCAGGCGGCGGCGCGGTTCTCGGCGAAGGCGCGCAGCTCGGAGGAGGAGAGCGGGCGCGCCCAGTAATAGCCCTGCCCCAGCTCCGCCCCCAGCTCCCGCAGCACCTCGAGCTGGGCCTCCGTCTCGATCCCCTCGGCCACCGCGCGCAGGCGCATGCCGCGGGCGATGGCGAGCGTCGCCGCGACGATGGCGCGGTCATGCGGCTCTTCCACGATGCCCGAGACGAAGCTGCGGTCGATCTTGATCTCCGACACCGGCAGGCTGCGCAGGTGCGACAGCGCGGCATGGCCGGTGCCGAAATCGTCCAGCGACAGCTCGAAGCCGAGATCGGTCAGCGAATCCAGCACCAGCCGCGCGGAATCCCCGCCGCGGCCGACGAAGCAGCCCTCGGTGATCTCGATGATCAGGTCCGCGGGCGACAGCCCCGCCTCGCGCGCGCGGCGCAGGCGGGTCAGAAGGGCGTCGGGCGACTTCAGGTCCACCGGGTGCAGGTTGATCGCCACCGGCCCGGTCGCGATCCCGAGGCTCCGCCACTCCGCCAGGTCGCGCAGCACCGTGCCCAGCACCCCGTCCGTGACCTCGCGCATCATGCCGCGCTCGGCCGCCACGGGCAGGAAGCGGTCGGGCGACATCGGCCCGAGCAGCGGGTGGGTCCAGCGCACCAGCGCCTCGACCCCCGACAGCGCGCCGTCGGCGAGGCGGATCTTGGGCTGGTAGCGGACCTTCACGTCCCCCGCCCCCAGCGCGGCGCGCAGCGCGTCGGCGATCACGTTGGATTCGTCCAGCGCCTTGCCGAGCCCGGCGTCGAACCGCTGGAACCGGCCGCGCCCGGTCTCCTTCACCCGGCCCAGCGCGATGTCCGCCTTGCTCATCAGGCTGACCGGGTCGTCGCCATCCTCGGGGCGCAGCGCGGCGCCGACCGAGGTGCCGGTGTGCAGCTCGATATCCTCGAGCAGCACCGGCTCGGCCAGCGCGGCGCAGATCCGCGCGCCCAGCGCGTCCAGCGCCTCGCCCTCCTGCAGGCTCAGCACCGCGAACTCGTCGCCCCCGAGCCGCGCGACCATGTCCCGCTCGGGGACCCTGCCGCGCAGGCGGCAGGCGACCTCGGCCAGCAGCTGGTCGCCGGCGTCATGGCCATAGGAATCGTTGACGTTCTTGAAGCGGTCGAGGTCCAGCATCAGCACCGCGAAGCGCCGCCCCTCGTCGATCTCGCGCGACAGACGCTCGAAGAACGCCTTGCGGTTGGGCAGGCCGGTGACGGTGTCGGTATAGGCCAGCTGCGAGATCCGGTCATGCGCCGTCTCAAGCTCCAGCACCGCGTGGGACAGGTCGTCGACCACCTTGTCGCGTTCGCGCGCCATCCGCCCGAAGCGATAGGTGAACTGCCCGAGGAACCCGCAATAGACCAGCGCGTAGGAGGCGACGGCCCAGGCGTAGGGGTCGCGCCCCGCGACGGCGCCGATCAGCAGCCCGACCAGCACGGTGCCGAGGTAGACCATCGCCGCGCTGAGCACCCGGTGCAGCATGAAGGACGCGCCCGCCGCCATGCCCACGCAGACGAAGAGCGCGAGTTCCCGCGCGCCCGCGATGGCGTGGAATTCCATCACCATGCCCATGCCGGCCCAGGGCGCGGCCTGCAGCACCGCGAAGCGGCGGATCCGGCGCAGCGTGTTGCGCGACACCTTGCGCGGGCGCCCCGGGGGGCGGCCATGCGCGCGGGCCAGGATCATCACGTTCAGGCCGATGGTGAAGATGGCCCAGCCCAGCAGGAAGCCCCCGCCGATGATCGGCCAGACCGCGATGGTGTAGATCACCGCGTTGATCACGGTGATCATCCCGCCGATCGGGGTGAACCGGATCACGCCCTGCATGTCCTCCGGCGACGGCAGGGCCCTGAGATCCTCGACGAAGGATTTGATCGTCTGCTTCATGCGGGGCGTCGACATCCTCGGCGCCGCCCGGACGGGACGGCCTCGGGCTCCAGTGATCGCACGAGAATCCTAGGGCCGCCTTAACGCCGCCCGCGCCCCCTTGGAGCGGGCGGCGGCAGGCGCTATGCCTTGCGCCCCCGACCCGCCGACCGACCGCGCAGGAGCCCCCCTTGGACAAGTCCGAAGACGCCATCGCCCGCACCATCGCCGCCGATATCGGCGCCCAGCCGCGGCAGGTCGCCGCCGCCGTGGACCTGCTGGACGGCGGCGCGACCGTCCCCTTCGTCGCGCGCTACCGCAAGGAGGTCACCGGGGGCCTCGACGACGCGCAGCTGCGCCTGCTGGCCGACCGGCTGTCCTACCTGCGCGAGCTGGAAAGCCGCAGGGCGGCGATCCTCAAGTCCATCTCGGACCAGGGCAAGCTGACCGACGATCTGTCGAAGGCCATCGCCGGGGCCGACACCAAGGCCGCGCTCGAAGACCTCTACCTGCCCTACAAGCCCAAGCGGCGCACCAAGGCGATGATCGCCCGAGAGAACGGCCTGGAGCCGCTGCTGCGCGCCATCGAGGCGGACCGGGAAGCGGCGCCCGAGGCGCTGGCCGCGGGCCATGTCTCGCAGAACGTGGCGGATGTGAAGGCCGCGCTCGACGGCGCCCGCGACATCCTGGTGGAGGAGCTGTCGGAGAACGCCGACCTTCTGGGCCGCCTGCGCCGGACCATGCAGGCCGAGGCGGTGGTGACCGCCACCGTGCAGCCCGGCAAGGAGGAGGCGGGGGCCAAGTTCTCGGACTATTTCGACCACCGCGAGAAATGGGCCGACATGCCGTCCCACCGCGCCCTGGCGGTGATGCGGGCGAGCAAGGAGGAGGTGCTGACCATCTCCATCGCCCCCGAGCCGGGCGAGGGCGAGGAGCGGATCCTCAACATGATCGCCGCCGCCGTGGGCATTCGCGGCGACGCGCCGGGGGACCTGTGGCTGCGCAAGACCGCCGCCTGGGCCTGGCGGGTGAAGCTGAGCCTGTCGATGTATCTCGACCTTCTGGGCGAGCTGCGGCGGCGCGCGCACGAGGAGGCCATCGCGGTCTTCGCGCGCAACCTCAAGGACCTGCTGCTGGCCGCCCCGGCGGGCCCGCGCGCGACGCTGGGCCTCGATCCCGGCATCCGCACCGGGGTGAAGGCGGCGGTGGTGGACCGCACCGGCAAGGTGCTGGAGACGGCGACCCTCTACCCCTTCCAGCCCAAGCGCGACGTGCAGGGGACCGAGGCGGCGATCCGCGCGATGGTGGAGCGGCACGGGATCGAGCTGATCGCCATCGGCAACGGCACGGCGAGCCGCGAGACGGAGAAGGTCGTGGCCGACGCGCTGGCCGCGATGCCGGGCAAGGCGCCGACCAAGGTGATCGTGTCCGAGGCCGGGGCCTCGGTCTATTCGGCCTCGGAGCTGGCGAGCAAGGAGTTCCCGGATCTCGACGTCTCGCTTCGCGGCGCGGTGTCGATCGCCCGGCGCCTGCAGGACCCGCTGGCCGAGCTGGTGAAGATCGAGCCCAAGAGCATCGGCGTCGGCCAGTACCAGCATGACGTGGACCAGTCGCGGCTGGCCAAGGCGCTGGACGGCGTGGTCGAGGACGCGGTGAACGGGGTGGGGGTCGATCTGAACACCGCCTCGGCGCCGCTGCTGTCGCGCGTCTCGGGGATCGGGCCGTCGCTGGCGGGCTCCATCGTGCATTACCGCGACGCCAACGGCGCGTTCGGGGCGCGCAAGGACCTCAAGAAGGTCTCCGGCCTCGGGCCCAAGGCGTTCGAGCAATGCGCCGGGTTCCTGCGCATCCAGGGCGGGGAGGAGCCGCTGGACGCCTCCGCCGTCCACCCCGAGGCGTATGGCCTCGCGCGGCGGATCGTGAAGGCCTGCGGGCGGGACATCCGGTCGCTGATGGGCGACGGCAAGGCGCTGGGGCGGCTGGCGCCCGAGGATTTCGTGGATGAGAGCTTCGGCCTGCCCACCGTGCGCGACATCCTGGCGGAGCTGGAGAAGCCCGGGCGCGACCCGCGGCCCGAGTTCCGCACCGCGAAGTTCGCGGACGGGGTGGACGACATCAAGGACGTGAAGCCGGGGATGATGCTGGAGGGGACGGTGACCAACGTCGCCGCCTTCGGCGCCTTCGTCGATATCGGCGTGCACCAGGACGGGCTGGTGCATGTCAGCCAGCTCGCCGACCGGTTCGTGAAGGACCCGCACGAGGTGGTGAAGGCCGGCGACGTGGTGACGGTGCGGGTGACCGAGGTCGACGTGGCCCGCAAGCGGATCGGGCTGTCGATGCGCAAGCAGGCCCCGGGCGAGGGCGCCCGCGGCGGGCGTGACGGCGGGCGCGGCGAGGATCGCGGCCAGGGCCGCGGCGCCGGGCGCGGCCCGAACCAGGGCAGGGATTTCGGCGGCGGGCGCGGCCCCGGCGGCAAGGGTCCCGGCGGACGCGGCCCGGGCGGTCCCGGCAAGGGCCCGCGCGGCGGCGGCGGCGGCAAGGGCGGCGGCGGCGCCCCGCGCGGGGCTGACGGCGGCGGCAACGGCGCCCTCGGCGCCGCGCTGATGGAAGCGATGAAGAAGCGCTGAGGCCCCCGCGCCGCGGCTGAAGCGGCGCCCGGACGGCGCAGCCGTCCCGCGCGCGCGAACGGGGGGCTTGTCCCCCCTGAGCGCGCGCGCCCCGGCCGGGGGGCGGCCGGGCTCGGGGAGGGACGGGCCCTCCCGCTCGCCCGCCCGCGCCGCGCCCCGGCGAGGGCGGCGCCCGGTCCAGTCCGGCGGCGCGGGCGCGGCGGCGCCCGGACCGTCCGACCCGCCGCCCCTTCCCTTCGCCCCCCCGGCGCCCCTAGGCTGCGCGCAATCCCCCGCCGCAGCCCCGGAGACCGCCATGACCCCCGAGTTCATCACCTATGACGCCGCCCGCCCGGCCCTGTCCTGGACCGGCGCGGTCGAGGCCCTGCGCGCGGGCCACCAGCGCCCGAGGGCCGAGCTCGGGGACCTGTTCCTCGGCCCCGCTTCCGGCGTGCAGCTGACCCGCGCCGCCTTCATCGAGGGGCTCGGCTACGGCGTCAAATCCGTCACCGTCATGCAGGGCAACGCCGCCCGCGGCCTGCCCACCGTTCAGGGCGCGATGATGGTCTCGGACCCCGAAACCGGAAGCCTCAAGGCGATCATCGACAGCCGTCTCGTCACCGAGCTCAAGACCGCCGCCGACAGCGTCTTCGGCGCGACGCTGCTCGCGCGCCCCGACAGCCGCCGCCTGCTGATCGTCGGCGCGGGCGTCGTCGCGCGCAGCCTTTGCGAAGCCTACACCGCCCTGTTCCCGGACCTGTCGGAGATCGTCATCTGGGCCCGCCGCCCCGAGGCCGCCGCGGACCTGGCCGCCTCCCTGCCCGATCTCGGCCCCGCCATCCGCGCCGGCGCCGACCTCGCGGCCGAGGCCGCCGCCGCCGACATCGTCGCCGCCGCCACAATGGCCCGCGCGCCGGTGCTGATGGGCGACTGGATCACGCCCGGAACCCATGTCGACCTGATCGGCGCCTTCACCGCCGAAATGCGCGAGGCGGATGACGCGCTGATCGCCTCCGGCGCCCTCTTCGTCGACAGCCGCGAGACCACGATCCACCATATCGGCGAGTTGAAGATCCCCATCGCCGCGGGCGTGATCGGCCCGGACCACGTGCGCGCCGATTTCTACGACCTCGCCGCCGGGGCGCCCGCCCGCCCCTCGGACGACGCCGTCACGGTGTTCAAGAACGGCGGCGGCGCGCATCTCGACCTGATGATCGCCGACTGGATCGCGCGCGAGACCGCCTGACCCTCCGCCCCCTCGCGAAGACGATCAGCCTTGCCGGCGGCTTAACGCGGCCCCCGGGTCAGCATCCGTTAATCGGCCGATTGTACCTGGGCGCCGGTGGGAATGACTGGTGCTCAGGAGCGTAACATGACCGATCAGATTGAGCGTATCGCGTTCGATGCGGATTTTCTTCTGGCCTATGAGGGTCTTGGCGAAAACGGGCCGGAGGGGGTCGAGATCACGGTCGAGACGGCCGAGTTCGGCGCCGCGTCCATCGCCCCGGCCCCGTCCGGCGGCATGTCGCTGATCCCCGAGGATCCGGGCGACACGCCGGTCTTCACCCTGTCGGCCGATGGCGAGACGGTGCTGTCCTTCGATCCGCTGACGGTCGAGCTGTCGGTGGCCGCGGGCGAGTGGCGCTTCGCGGTCTGGGCCGAGACCCCGGCGGGCATCGTCGGCGACGGCTTCGACATCGGCGCGGGCGATCACGCGCTCGGCTTCGCGCCCGGGCAGGCCGACGACGCCACCTCCTTCTCCTTCGCGCTGGTCGCGCTGGCCCCGGGGCAGGATTTCCACGACGTGGTCTTCACCGCCGCCAGCGCCTCCGAGGTGACCTTCGCGCCCGGTTACGACGATCCTTACGGCGACGGCGCGGGCGATCCCGCGGGCGATCCCCATGGCGACGGCTCCACCGACGGCTCCACCGGCTCCGGGGGCGACGGCTCCGTCGATTCCGGGGACGACGGCCCCGACCTGCTCTCCCTCACCGGCGTCGTGGCCGACGGCGCGCTGACCTGGACCGCCGCCATCGACGGGCCCGCCACGCTGCGCCTGCTCGTCCTGCCCCGCGGGACCGAGATCCGCGACGAGGCCGATTTCAACGCCTGGTTCGACCAGGGCCATCCCGGCGCCGTCGAGGCCGAGGGCGACGGGACCGCGCCGGTCTCGGCCGCCATCCCCCTCGCCGGGATCGACGCGCCAGAGGGCTATGACCTCTGGGCCGCGCTCGAGGATCCGGAGCAGCCCGGCCATTACCTCGACGCCGCCATGGCTAAGGTCCCCGCATCGGGCGGCGCCGGCGGCGGCCCGCTGGCGGAACTGGTGTGGGAGCCGGGCCACGACGCCTTCGTCCCGACGCTGGAGCTGTCGGCCCCCGCCCCCGGCGACGTGACCGCGACGGTCGAGCTGTTCGTCGATGACGGCGCCCCGGCGGCCTCGGTGCAGGTGACGATCCCGGCGGGCGCGACCTCGGCCGCGGTGGTCTTCCCCGGCTTCGTCCCCTCCGACTGGCCGCTGAACGACCGCTTCGAGATGGCGTTCGCCGGGCTCGACGGCCCGGCGGCGCGCGAGGTGGACGATTCCCACCTCTCCTTCGACCGCTCCGGCGCCGCGATGGACGACCCGCATGACGATCCCACGGACGGTCCCGCGGACGGGTCCGGCGACGGGACGGGGGACGGCTCGGGCGACGGCTCCACGGGCGAAACCCCCGGCGAAACCCCCGGCGACGAGACCCCGGGCGACGGCCCCCATGACGGGCCGTACGAATTCGAGGGCGACCTCATCTCCAGCCTGACCGCGCAGGTCGCGCAGGGCGCGGTGCAGTTCACCGTGGCCCTCCCCGAGGCCGGCGCCTGGCGCGCGATCCTCGTGGCCCCGGGCACGGTCATCGACAGCCCCGAGGCGTTCGACGCCATCTTCGCCGCGGGCGCGGCGGCGGCCGAGGGGCGGCTCGACGCCCCGGGCGCCGCGCAGGGGTCCATCGCCCTGCCCGATGGCATGACCGGCGGCGCGCTCTGGGTCGCGGCGGTCGATCCGAGCGGGCTCGAACTTTATGTCGACGCGGCCCGGGTGCATGTCCCCGCGGACGGCGCCCCCGTGGGCGGCCCGCCGCTGGAGCTCGACCAGGACGAGGGCCAGGCCGCCTTCACCGCGACGCTGAGCCTCGAGACCCCCGCGACCGCCGAGGTGCAGGCGCTGGTGATGCTCTATGACGGCGCGGGGACGCCGGTGGCGCAGACCCTGGTCGTCATTCCCGCGGGCGCCTCCGAGGCGCCGGCGCGCTTCCCCGGCTTCGACCCGGCGGGCGCCGCGGCGCAGGTCTACGAGATGGTGTTGGAGGGCGTGACCGGCCCGGCCTCGGTCGACGCGATCCACGCGCAGCTGCCGCTCGACCCGGCGGGCTTCGCAGTGGAGGGGCCGGATGACGGGGACGGCGGCGATCCCGGCGACGGGACGGGCTCCGGCGACGGCACGGGCGCCGGCACGGGCGCCGGCACGGGCGACGGCTCCGGCGGCGAGGATGACGGCCCCGAGATCCTCTCCTTCGCCCTGCGCGACGTGGCGGAGGAGACCCCGGTCTCGGCCCGCAGCGTCACCGTGGACATCGCCTTCGACTGGCAGGTCTCGGGCGTCACGGCCGACAACTTCATGATCGACCTGTTCGGCACGCCCGCGGGCGAGGCGACGGTCGGGACCCCGGCCACCGCCGATGGCGGCTTCACCTGGTCCGCCGAGGTGACCCTGCCCGAGGGGCTCTACCGCCTGCAGGCCCGCTTCGTGGTGGACGCGTCGCTGTCGGCCACCGGCCCGGCGGGCGAACAGGTCGCCGGCCCCGCGGTCCCCGAGATCGTCGCCGACGCCGACGCCAAGGTGGACCGCGCCGGGCCGGAGCCGATCTCGGCCTTCGTCAACGGCGACAAGCTGCACGTCGCCTTCAACGAGGGGCTGGACGGCGCGCCCGACGCCGCCGCCTTCAGCGTCCTCGTGGACGGCGCGGCGGTGGAGATCATCGGCGTCGAGACGCCCCATCGCGGCTCGGCGACCTTCCTGCTCGCCCGCCCGGTCGACGCGTCCGAGACCGTGACCCTGGTCCATGGCGGCGGCGGCGCCTCCGATCCCTGGGGCAACCCGGCCCCGGCCTTCGAGCTGGCGGACCTGCGCAACGCCACCTGGACCCCGCCCGAGGATGACGGGTCGGGCGCCGCGTACGAGGCGCCGGAGTTCGAGTTCGACGAGGACGGCGCCATGAAGGCGAGCTTCGTGCTCGAGAACCCCGACGGGACCGCCGGGCCGATCCGCCTCGGCGGCGCCCCGACCGAGGTGACGGTGACCCCGCCGCAGAACGTCTCGGTCGCGGCCAGCGTCTCGACCCCCACCGGGGACGCGGACGCCCGCGTCGCGGCGGTGGAGAAGCTGAAATCCGAGGGCAACGGCGTCGCCGCCCGCGGCGCGCGCCGGATGGAAGATGCGGCCCGCGACCTGGCCGAGGGCGAGGAGCTGGCGATCCACCGCATCGCGCCCACCGCGGGCGAGGGCGGCGCGGCGGGCGGCCCGCTGGAGCTGAAGTTCGGGACCGGCGCCGGGGTGAAGACCATGGTCGGCCTCGACGCCTCGGGGCTGGGCGAGGGCACGCAGGTGCGCATCGCCGGGGCCGAGATGCTGCAGGTCTCGGGCAAGGCGCAGGTGGCGCTGCAGGGCGTGCGCACGGCCGTCATGGACCGCGGCGCGCAGGAGGTGGAGCTTGATGTCGGCGACGCGGAGGGCGGGGAGTTCGAGCTGTTCGCCGGCGGCGGCGGCGACACGGTGCGGCTGGCCGGGGATGGCGGGCGCACGCGCGTGGACCTCGGCGCGGGCGACGACGTCGCGCGGGCCTCGGGCCTGTCGGACGACACCATGATCGGCGGCCTCGGCAATGACGACATGTCGGCGGGGCGCGGCGACGACGTGCTCCGCAGCGGCGTCGGCAAGGACGTGGCCAGCGGCGGCGTCGGGGCGGACACGATGTTCGGCGGGCGCGGCCGCGACACCCTGCGCGGCGACGAGGGCGCGGACGAGATCCGCGCCGGCGCCCATGGCGACAAGGTCAATGGCGGCGACGGGGCGGATGCGTTGTTCGGCCAGGGCGGCGGCGACCTGATCTTCGGCGGCCGCGGCGACGACCGGGTCTTCGGCGGCAAGGGCGACGACACCATTTCGGGCGGCAAGGGCGACGACATGTTGACCGGCCAGCAGGGTGATGACGACGTTTCCGGCGGGGCCGGGAACGACCGGGTCTTCGGCGGCGACGGGGCGGACCGGCTCGACGGCGGGGCGGATGACGACCGGCTCGGCGGCGGCGCGGGGGCGGACGTGTTCGTCTTCGGCCCCGGCGGCGGCGTGGACGTGATCCTCGACTTCGAGGACGGCGTGGACCGGGTCGCGCTTGGCGGCGGGGTCGACTGGGCCGCGATCGAGGGGCTGATCTCGGACGCCGAGGGCGGCGCGGTGCTGGCGCTGTCGGACGCGGACCGGCTGGTCTTCGAGGGCGTCGCGGCGGAGAGCCTCGACGAAGGCGACTTCCTGTTCGGCTGAGGCGCGGCGGCGGCTGGCCGGATCCGGGCGGGGCGCGGGCGCCCTGGCCGGGCCCGGCCCGCGCGCGGCCCCGCAGACGACGCGCGGAGGCGAGCCGCGGCGACGAAAAGCTGCGACGCCCCGCGGCGACGAGAACGGCCCCCGGCAGCGCGCGTTGCCGGGGGCCGTTTGCATGGCGGGGGCCAGTGAGGACGGGGCCGTGATGACGGGGGCCGCGGGAGCGTCGGGCGCGGCCGACATCGCGGCGCGCGGCCTGGCGCCGCCTGCCCCTGCGCGCGGCGTCGCCCCCACCGAGGAGACGCGGGACCTGCCCCGGGGATGCGGACGGGCTCGGGGAGGGACGGGCCCTCCCGCTCGCCCGTCCGCCCGCGCCCTCTCGACCCGAAGGCGGGACGGCGAAGCGGCGCGCCGGGCGCGGGGCGCCCGGCCTCGCGCGCGGCGCCGCCTGCAGGGGGCGGCGTTGGGAGGGGCCGAGCGGCACGGCGCCGGGCGGCGTCCGGAGGCGGCGCGCGGCCCCATCCAGCGGCGGCGCAGCGACGAGGCTGGTCGGCACGAGTGCAGCCGATGGGGGCGGCGACGGGCGCGGCGCGCCCCGGCCGTTCCAGGCGTCCGGGCCGCCGTGCCCCGCCGGCCAGGCAGCCCGGTCTGCAGCGCCGCGATGCCCTCGCGCCCCGCCTCCCGCGTGGCGCAAAGGTGCAGGGCGGACAGGCGCCGGTGTTGCAGCACGGGATCGCCATCCACGTCCCGGCGATCTGCTCGATCCTGTCCGGCGTCTCTCGCGACACGCGATGCAAGACGCCGCGCATGGTCCGGGCCGCGCTGCGGGCGCCCGCGGACAGCGGCGCCCCGCCGCCCTCCCCGCCGCTTTGCGCGACCGATGATCCCGGCTTGTCCCCCCGCCGACATCGAATTGTCCTGCATCGCCTCGACCTCGGCGTCCCGGGCGCGTGCCGGGCGCGTGCCGGGACGGCAGGCAAAGGCAGCGCGGCAACCGAAAGCGGCGGCGAGACCGAACGGGCGGGAGGGCGTCTCCGGCCCCCGGGCGCGGCGGGCGCCCGGGCTCAACGGAGGCTTGCAGTCTCCCCCTGCCCGCCCGCGCGCCGGGTGTCGAGGAAGGCGGGCGGCTCAGAACTCCTCGAACCCTTCCGCGGACATCGCCGGCGGGGCGGCGGGCGCGGGCGACGGCGCCGGGCGCGCCCCCTGGCCCGCCGCCGCGCCGGGGCCGGAGCGCAGCGCGTCGGGCAGCGCGCGCTCGACCGCCTCGCGCTCGGCCGAAAGCTCCAGCTCCGCCAGCCGCTCCGCGAAGAAGGCGGCGGCGGCCTTCGCCTCGGGGAACGCCCCGGGCGCGTCCGGCGCATCGCCATCGGCGGCGAGATCGGCCATCGCCTCGGAGGCCCGGGCGAGCTGCGCGCGCGCCTCGGTCGCGGCGCCGAGCGCCCCGACCACGCGCCGCCGCGCGCCGTCCAGCAGCCGCCCCGCTTCCTCGAGCCGCGCCGCCGCGGCCCGGGCGGCCTCGCGCGCGCCGCGCGCCGCGCCCTGGCCGCCGGCCTGCGCCCCGGCCTGCGCCCCGGCCTGGGCCCCTGTCCGCGCCCCGGCCTTCACGCCGCCCGCCTTGCCTTCAGCCCCGTCATCCGACCGGGTGCGCCCGACCAGCGCCGCGGCGTCCTCGGCCGCGGCCTCGAGCGGGCGGGCCGCGTCGGTCGCCACCTTGCGCAGCCCCGAGGTCAGGTCCGCCACCTCGGTCGAGATCACCATCAGCGCCTTGGCGTCGCCCCCGCGCCGGGCGCAGCTGATCGAGGCGTTGATGCTCAGCGTCTGCATCTCCTGCTCCATCCGGCGCAGGGCCGAGAGCTTGTCCATGGTCAGCGCGATCGCCTCGGAGAGCCGCCCGAGCACCGCGCTGAAGGCCCCCCGCCGCTCCAGCGCCGCGTCGAGCGCGCCGCGCGCGCGCTCCAGCGTCTCGTCCAGCGCCGCGGCGCCGGGGCCGCCCGCCCCGCCCTCCGGGCCCGCCTCGGGGAGGGCGCGCGACAGCTCCTTCTCCAGCGCGGCGAGGACCGCCTGGACCTCCCGCGCGCGGGCGCCGGCCTCGGCGGCGGCGGCGCGCAGCAGCGCCTCGGCCGCGGCGGCGGCGGCGGCGCATCCCCCCGCGCCGATCCGCGGCCGCGCCGCCTCGGCCGCCCGCAGCAGGGCGGCGGCGCGGGCCAGCCGCGGCCCCGCCTCGCCCGCCGCGCGCAGGGCCTGGGCGGCCTCCTCCATCCGGCCCGCCGCGCGCTCCGCCGCGGCCGCGGCGGCGGCGCCCTCCTCCCGGGTCCGGCGGGTTGCGTCCGTCAGCCCCTCCCGCGCCTCCTCGAGACGCGCGGCGGCGATGCGGCAGCGCGCGGCATCCACCGCCTGCAACGCGCCCGCGGCCTCCTGCGTCAGGCTCTCGAGCCGGGCGCGCCCGTCCTCGACCCCGTCGGCGGAGCGCTGCAGCTCGGCCGCCGAGGCGCTCATCTCGTCCGAGAAGATGGTGCGGATCTGGCTCCCGTGCTCGAACCCCGCGGCGCCGACGCGGGCCGAGAAGGCGACCATGGAGATGGTGCGCACCGCGTGGTTCAGCCGCGGCAGGGCGGCGGCGGAGACGCCGAGCCGGTCCGAGAGGCGGGAGATCGCGGCCAGGTCCTCGGCCGCGCGCGAATCGATGGCGCCGAGCGCGTCGCGCAGCTCGGCGCAGAGGGCGTCGAAACTCGCCGCCCTGGCGGCGCCGTCGGCCTTGCCCGCCTCCCCGGCCCCGGCTTGCGGCTGGGCGAGGACCGCGAGGTCGGCGCAGGCGGCGCGCAGCGCGGCGGCGGCGTCGGCGAGCGGAGAGGCGGCGCGGGTCGCGCCCCGCTCCACCGTGTCGCGCACCGCGTCGATGGCGGCGGCGCGGCGGCCGAGCGCGGGCTGCGCGGCGGCGCCCGGGGCGGGCGAAGCGGCGGCGGCGGCGGTCATTCCGCGCCCCCCGGGCCGGGGCGGCGCGCGCACGGGGCGAAGGGACCGGGGCCGCCGGAGGGGTCAGGCCCCGCGGCCCCGTTTCCGGCCCCGGTCCCGGTCCCGGCCGCGGCGGGCGCGCGGAACAGCGTCTCGGCCGCCGAGCGGCGGCGGGCGACGCGCGGCGCCCCCGACGCCTCGGCCGGATCGAAGCGCAACAGGGCGGCGCCGGGCGGCGCCGGGCCGAAGCGGGGCGCGGCGGGATCGGCGGACGGCCCGGCGACGCGGCGGCGGGCGAGGGAGGCGACGGGATGTTCGGACATGGTCTGGACGATCGGTTCTCCCGGCCCTGCGGCCGGCCCCCGGGGCGACTGGACGGGCCGCGGCGCCCCGGCGCCGCGGATCGGACGATGCCGCGGCGGATCGCGAGGGGCGGCTGCGGCCCCCGGCATCGCCCGGGCCGACGCAGGTTGACCGCAGAATGTTTTCCATTTCGTTCACCGCGTTCCCACGGGCCCCCGCACGGCCCGCGGCGCGGCGCCTCAGCCGGTCAGCGCCAGCGCCAGCGGCACGGTGACCACCGCCCCCAGCGTGGTCAGGATGATCGCCGCCGAGGTCGGGCGCGGGTCGCGCCGGTGGAACTCGGCCAGCATGAACGCCCCGGTCCCGGTCGGCAGCGCCGCCAGCACCACCGCGCAGGCCACCCCCAGCGGCGGCAGCGCGAACACCCAGGTCGCCAGCGCCCAGGCCAGCGCCGGGTGCACCGCCAGCTTCAACGCCACGGTCAGCGCGGTCCCGGCGCGCGACGGCGGCTCGCCCACCTTCGCCTGGGCCAGGAACAGCCCGATGGTGACCAGCGCGCAGGGCCCCGCCGCGCGGCCGAGAAGGTCGAGGAACCGCGCCGCCGGCTCGGGCAGCGGCAGGCCGCTCAGCGCGAACAGAAGGCCCAGCGCCGGGGCGGCCAGCATCGGGTTGCGCGCCAGCGACGCCGCCACCTTGCCCGCGGCGGCCAGCGGGCGGGCGCGGGCCTGGAGACCCACCTCGACCAGCGTCACCGCCACCGCGAAGATCACGCACATGGTGATCAGCGCCGCCGCCGTGGTCGGCGGCAACGCGGCCGGCCCGAACGCGCCCAGCGCCAGCGGGAAGCCCATGAAGCCGACATTGGGATAGCTGGCGTTCAGCCCGTCCAGCGCCGCGTCCGCCAGCGCCCGCCCGCGCAGCAGCGCCGCGCCCAGCCCGACCGCCATGCAGACCATCGCCGACAGGGTGAAAGCCCCCGCGAAACCCGGGTCCAGCAGCACCTCCAGGTCCGCCCGCGCGACAGCGAGGAACAGCATCGCCGGCAGCGCCAGCCACACCACGAAGGCGTTGAGCGACGAGACCCCGTGCGCGCCCAGCACGCCCTTGCGCCCGGCGATCCAGCCCGCCCCGATCAGCGCGAAGATGGGCAGCACGATGAGGAAGGCGGAGAACATGGGCGGCCTTTCGGTGCGCGGCGCGGCGCGGCGGACTGGAACGGGGCGCGGCCTGCGCGGCGGGCGGCAGGCGGCGGGGGGGACGGGTGGAGGCGGGGCGCCGCGGGCGCGGCGAGCGGGATGGACCGCCGCGAACGCGGCGCGGCCAGATGAGCGCAGCCGGCGGCCCGGTGCAAGCGCCCGCGGCGGCCGGCTTGGGTTCGATACGTATTCGTGCTACAATTCTCCGAATCCGCGGAGGATTGATGATGCGATATTTTCGAACCGGCTCGCTCCTGGCAGCATTCGTGCTGAGCATTACAGCTTCATTTTTCATTCACTTGGATGAAGCTTCTGCACAGTCGACCTGCAACCCCAAATTCCAGCGCTGCGACTGACGCCGCGGCGGCGAACCAGCGGGGCCCGGGATGGGGGACTCCCAGTACATTCTGATGATCCTTCTCGGCTCGGCGCTGCTGATCTGGGAAGCCTGGAAGAAATACGACCTCGAGGACGCCGTGGTCGGCCCCGCCGCGACCCAGGCCGGGCGACGCGCCGAGCTCGCCGGCGTGCGGATGTCCGCCCTCACCACCAAGCATGAATATGTCCGCGGCAAGCTGTTCTACGTGCTCAGCTTCCTCGTGCTCTACGCCCTGTGCCTGCTGACGCCCGAACTGGTCGGGGTGCTGGTCGGCGACGCCAATGTCGACAAGGCGGTGACCGCTCAGACCGAGATCTCCTCGATCCTGCGCCGCCCGGGCGAGGCCGCCGCGGTCGGGTCCCTCGACGGCGCCCCCACCGTGCCGCTGATGCTCGCCGTCGCCATCGTCGTCGGCGCCACCACGCCCACCTTCGGGGTGGTGGAGCGCACCGTGCGCTCGATCTCCTACGCCTTCGCCGGGATCCCGCGCGGCATCCACCGGGTGCTGCGCAATGTCGAGGCGCTGGATTTCACCGCCATCGCCCAGGACGACCAGCTGCCGATGGTGGCCAAGTTCCAGGAGTTCACCGAGGCGCACGAGATCGACCCGGTGATGCAGCAGACGGTGGACTACATCTTCGACGCGCTGCGGCGGGTGGAGCTTCTGCAGGCCCCCGTGGTCGGCCCGATGCGCACCCGCTTCTGGAACGTCTATGAAGGCGCCGCGCCGCTGGAGCGGGTGAACGAGGCGCGCGACGCCTATCTCGGGCTGCGGGACGAGCTCAGCGCGCTCAGGCCCGACGGCGAGTCGCTGGAATATTTCCAGGTCCGCGCCCAGACGGTGGCGGATTCGCTGCAATGCCTGTTCGCCCTCTACGCCATCCGCAACGCCGAGCTGCGCCGCCACCAGCTGACCACCAGCCACGGGCGGATCCTGCAGCAGGTGGTGGCGCCCGAGCTCGACCGCTCGGCCAACGAGATCGCCTGGGCGGCGATCCTCGGCTCGGTCGCGGCGCTGGTGCTGGCCTGGCTCTGGGGCGCGGCGATGCAGCTCGACATCCACCCGCTCTCCGCCGACATGCGCGCGATGCTGACCTACATGTTCAACTCCGAGGCCCAGGCGATGCTGGAGGACGGGCGGCTGGCCTTCTCCTCGGCCGAGCTGACCGACCGGGTGCGGCTGCAGGGGGCGACGGCGCTGAACGACGTGCGGCTGGTGATGGTGGAGAACGTGCTGCCGCTGGCGGTCGCCTTCGGGCTGTCGGCCTATGCCACGATCAAGCTGCGCCGCCACCGGATCGACGAGAACGCCTGGCCGGAGGAGACGGGGCCGGCGCCGCTTCTGACCTACCTGCGGCTGACGCCGCTGCCGACGGCGGTGGGGGTGCTCGCGTTCCTCGCGATGCAGGTGATCTGCACCGGCGCCGGGGGCGCGGACCTGGCCGAGCGCACGCAGAACGCCATCGACCTGGTGGGAACCAAGCTCGATTACGCGCTGAAGGTGGTGGCGCTGCTGCTGGTGTTCTTCGAATGCGCGCTGCTGCTGATCGCGGACCAGCACAACCGGCGCAGCTGGTGGGTGACGCTGCTGATCGCGCTGGTCGGCGGGGGGGTGACCTTCGTCGGCGCGCAGGTGGTCGCGTTCCTGCTCCAGGTCGACGGCGGCAACCGGTCCTTCTCGGAGCTGCAGGTGGCGATGCTGGGGCTGGTGCCGCTGTCGGTGATCCTCGCCGCCTATGCGCTGAGCGTGGAGCTGGGCGAGGTGATCGAGCGGCGCGAGGCGGCCGAGGCCGCGGCGCAGGCCGAGGTGGAGGCGGAGGCGCCTGGCGGCGCGGCGGACGGCGCCGGGGCGGCGGCGGGGAAAGCGCCCCCAGCGAAACCCGGCGCCGGGGCTGCGCCCCCCCCACCCTCGTCC
>NZ_JBOCEF010000043.1:0-13395 GCF_050586345.1 Rhodovulum sp. DZ06 | reverse complement strand
GGGGGGGGGGGGGGGGGCGGGGGGGGGGGGGGGGGGGGGGGGGGGGGTTTGGGGGGGGGGGGGGGGGGGCGGGGGGGGGGGGGGGGAAAAACCCCCCCCCCCCCCCCCCCCCCCCGGGGCCGCGCCCCCCGCCGCCGCGTCCGCCGCCGACCGGCCGCCCCGCAAGCGGCCGCTGCTGCCCACCCTGCCCCTGGCCCGCCGGGGCAAGGCATGAGCGCCGCCGCCTCGCCGCGCCCGCGGGCGTCCCGCGCCCGCCGCGCCGCCCGCCTCGCGCTCTTCACCCTCGCCCTCGCCCTTGCGGCGCCGGCCGCGCCCGGCCCGGCACGCGCGGCCGACGGCGCACCCGGCCTGCTGAGCGCCGCGCGGGCCGAGCGCGCCGCCGCCGGGCCCGGGGCCGGGGCCGGGACGGGGGCCGGGGCCGGCGACGCGCGCGCCGCGCCGCACCTGCGCATCGGCGTGCGCGGCGACGCGCCGCCGTTCTCCTACCGCCGCCGCGCCCTCTCGGCGTCCGAGAAGGCGGCGGGCGGCCCCGCGGATCCCGATGATTTCGGCGGCTACGTCGTCGACGTGTGCAAGCAGGCCCTGGCCCGGATGCCCGCCGGCGCGCCGGCGGAGTGGATCGAGGTCTCGGCCGCCGCGCGGATGGACCTGCTGCGCGACCAGCGCATCGACGTTCTGTGCGATCCCAGCACCCTGACCGCCCGGCGCCTGTCGCACCCCGAGCTGATGGCCTCGCAGCCGATCTACCTCTCGGGCGTCGGCTTCGCCTCCCACCCCCCGCGCGAGGACGGCTGGAACCGGTTCTGGCCCTGCCGCGGCGCGGTGATCGGCGTGGTCGACGGCACCACCGCCGACCGCCCCGGCGTGCGGGTGATCCACGAGGCGCAGGGCTTCGAGGTGACGCCGCAGGGCATCCTGGGGGATTACCGCCTGCAGCGCGCCCCGGGCTGGGAGGAGCTGTCCCCCCGCCACCAGGCGCGCCTCGTGGAATGCGCCGTCGCTGCGCGCGAGGCGGGCGAGCCGGTCTGCCCCGAGGGGGTGGAGCCGGTCGACGCCGTGCTCGGCGGGCCGACCTGTCCGTTGGCGCCGAAGCCGCTGGTGCAGGCGTTCGAGAGCCACGACGCCCTCGCCGCCGCGTTCTGCGCGGACGAGGTCTACCACTATGTCGGCGACGTGGAGATCGTCAGCCGCATCCTGTTCGACCGCGGCGGCTGCCCGTTCCAGATCCAGCCGCACACCTTCACCGAGGAACGCTACGCCATCTACGTCAACGCCTTCGGGCCGGACGCGGCGCAGAGCCGCCTCGCCGTCGCCTTCCTGCGCAGCCTCGCCATCGCCATCCACCGCGGCCGCCGCTCGGCGCTGGTCGACGCGTTCGAGGCGAATTTCCAGGGGGCCGAGATCTCGCCCACCCTCGACGTCTTCATGTGGAGCGTGGTGGCGAAGGAGGGGAACTGACGCCCCCCTCCCCTGCCCGCACGCCCGGCGCACCCCCCGCCGCGCCTCAGCGCCCCGCCGCCGCGTAGGCCACGCGCTTGAGCACGTCCGTCAGCAGGAACCAGGCCAGCGCCCAGCCCCAGGCCGCGGCCGCCCATTCCCAGGGCAGCGGCGTCATGAACACCCCCGCCAGCGCGATGATCGTGGCGAGCACCTGCGTGCCCACCACGGCGCCCAGCAGCGCATTGGACGGGCGAGAGGACCAGAACGGCCCCTCGGTCCGCGCCAGGAACACCGTCAGGTGCCCGGCCACGGACAAGAGCAGGTACATCAGCGTCTGCACCTGGTCCCGCGGCAGCGCGAACTCCCGCTCGGCGATGTAGAAGAGGCCGAAGGACGCGATCGGCCCCGCGGCCCCGAGGACCGAGGCCGCCCCCAGCACCCGCCTCATGTTCCAGCGCACCGGGCCGGGCGCGGCCTCGGCGTTGTCATAGGCGATGGACAGGATCGCGCCGTCGTTCAGCAGCGCCAGCATCACGATCATCACCGCCGTCAGCGGGTAGAAGTCGAAGGCGAGGATGGCGAGCGCCATGAACAGCAGCACCCGCAGCGTCTCGGCGATGCGGTAGATGGCGTAGGCGTTCATCCGCTGGAAGATCCGCCGCGCCTCCTGCGCCGCGTCGACCACGACCGACAGGCCCGGATCGGTCAGCACGATGTCCGCCGCCGCCCGCGCCGCGTCGGTGGCGCCCGAGACCGCGATCCCGCAATCGGCCTTCTTCAGCGCCGGGGCGTCGTTCACCCCGTCGCCGGTCATCGCCACGATATGCCCCCGGCGCTGGAGCACGTCGACGATGTGGTGCTTGTGCTCGGGGAACACCTGGGCGAAGCCGTCGGCCCGCTCCACCGCGTCGTCCGAGGCGGCGCGCTGGTGGTGGCGCACGTCGCCCAGCGCCTCGGCGTCCAGGATCCCGTCGCCAAGGTCGAGCGCGCGGGCGGTCTCCTTGGCGATGGCGAGCTGGTCGCCGGTGATCATCTTCACGTCGATGCCCATGGCGCGGGCGCGGGCGATGGTCTCGGCCGCGCTGTCGCGGGGCGGGTCGAACAGCGGCAGCACGCCCAGCATCCGCCACGGCCCGTCCCCGTCCGCCTGCGCGACGCCGAGCGCGCGGAAGCCGCGGGCGGCGAGGGCGTCGATGCGGGACTGCTCCTCCTCCAGCGCGTCGCCCGAGAGGTTCGCCATGGCGGCGATCACCTGCGGGGCGCCCTTGGCCACGCGGATGCGGCCCCGGGGGCCGTCCGCCTCGGCCTCGGTATGCTTGGACACCGGGTCGAAGGGCTTGAAATGCGTGACGTGCCAGCCTGTCAGGTCGGGGATCTGCGCCCCCAGCACCGCCGCGTCGATGGCGTCGCCCCCCTCGGGGCGCGAGGCGAGGGCGGCGGCGCGCAGCACGTCGGCCTCGGACGCGCCGCCGAGGCATTCCGCCGGGCCGAGGGTCAGCTGGTTCAGGGTCAACGTCCCGGTCTTGTCCGAGCAGAGCACGTCGGCGCCCGCGAGCTCCTCGATCGCCGTCAGGCGGCTGACGATGGCCTGCTTCTTCGCCAGCAGCCGCGCGCCGACCGCCATGGTCACCGACAGCACCGTCGGCAGCGCCACGGGGATGGCGGCCACGGTCAGCACCAGCGCGAATTGCAGCACCTCGAGCGCCGGATCGCCGCGGAACAGCGAGGCCAGCACGATCACCGACACGAGGCCGAGCGCGAAGAGGATCAGGAAATGCCCGATCTGCCGCACCGCGGTCTGGAAATGGCTCGGCGCCTGCGCGTCCTCGACCAGCCTGGCGGTGCGGCCGAAGAAGGTGCCCTCGCCCGTCGCATGGACCAGCGCGTCGAACTCCCCCTGCCGCAGGATCGAGCCGGAGAAGGCCGCGTCCCCCCGTCCCTTCTGCGCCGGCAGCGACTCGCCGGTCAGCGAGGACTGGTCGAGCTCGGCCTCCCCTTCATCGAGGATCCGCACATCCGCCGGAACCACGTCGCCGAGGCGCAGGTGGACGATGTCGCCGGGGACCAGTTCGGCCGCCGGGACCTGCCGCCAGGCGCCGCCGCGGCGCACCCGGGCCACGGCGGCGAGGCGCGAGCGCAGGGCGGCGATGGCGTCGCCGGCCTCGCGCTCCTCGTACCAGCCGATGAAGCCGTTGGCGCAAAGAAGGGTGACGATGATCGCGCAATCCGCCCAGTGCCCGGCAAGGGCCGAGAGGAGCGCGGCGATCTCGATCATCCACGGGATCGGGCCCCAGAAATGGCGCAGCAGCTTGCGCAGCGCGCTCTCCTGCTTCTCGGGCAGCGCGTTGGGGCCGTAGCGCGACAGGCGTTCGGCGGCCTCGGCGTCGGTCAGCCCCTCGGGCCCGGCGCCGAGGCGCGCCATCGCGTCCTCCAGCGGCAGGGTCGACAGGTCGGGGGTTTGGGCGTCGGCGCTCATCCCGCGTCCCCCTCGCGGCAGAGCCAGGCGGCGATCTTCGGCCAGGCGTCCTTCAGGGTGCGCGAGCCCATGAACAGGCCGATATGCCCGCCCGGAACCAGCGCCTGCTCGATGTTGTCCTGCGGCGTGCCCAGCAGGTCCTTCGCGGCGAAGACCTGTTCCTTCGTGGTGATGTCATCCCCCGCCCCGGCCAGCAGCCAGGCCGGGCAGGTCACGTCCCGAAGCGACAGCTTGCGCCCGAGGCCGATGAAATCGCCCCTGGCGAAGCGGTTCTCCTTGAACAGAAGCTCGATGGCCTGGAGGTAATAGGCCCCCGGCAGGTCCACCGGGTTCTCGTACCACCGCTCGAACCGCTCGGTGCGCTCGATGTAGCAGTCATCCTCGATATGGGCGTAGAGGTCGAGATACTTCAGAAGGTATTGCTGCGCGGGATGCATGTTCTTCCAGCCCGCCAGCATCGCCCGCCCCGGCATCCGCCCATCCCCGGCGGCCACCAGGTCGCGGTAGAATTCGATCGGGGTGTCATGGGCCATGGCGCGGATCGGCCCGGTCCCTGCATCGGTGTCGATGGGCGACCCCGCCAGCGTCAGCGTCGCCGCCTTGCCCGGGAAACGGGCGGCGAGCATCGCAGACATCCAGCCGCCCTGGCACAGGCCCACGAGGTTCGCGCGCCCGCCGAGATCGTCCACCACGACGTTCAGCTCGGCGAGATAGGTGTCGATGGAAAAATCGCGCATCTCGGGCGTCGCGGTCTTCCAGTCGGTCACGAAGACCCGCTGCACGCCGCCATCGAGCAGCGCCTCCACCAGGCTCTGCCCCGGGGCGTAGTCGGCGATGGTGGAATCGTGCCCCGCATAGGGCGCGTCGACGATCACCGGGACCGCGTCCGCCCGCGCCCCGGGGCGCGAGAAGTCGCGCAGCCGCATGGTCGGAAGATCCAGCGCCACGCGGTTCGGCGTGGCCCATTCGGGCGCCGGCGGGTCGGTGATCTCGGCCGCCTCCTCGAGGAAGCGGATGTTCTCGTTGAACAGCTCGAGCCCCGCCCGCCCCATCTCGATCCCCGCGGCGAGGGGCCAGAAGAAGGGCACGGAATGCTCGGTTTTCGGGGTGCGGGGGGTGTTTTCGGTCATGGAGAGCCTGCCGGGACGCATCGCGTCCACGCTGGGGGAGACCTGGGCGTTTCCATTTTATGGTTATGCATCCCAGCTAAGCATGACGCCGCGTCCGCGCAACGCCGCCGAGCGCGCCATGACGGCGCAGCGGCCAGCGGCCCGCGCGCCGGGCGGGGGCCGCTTCAGCGCCCCTGCAGCCGGGCCTCGAACCGGGCCAGCTCGGACGCCGTGGGCGCGGCGCCGCTGAAGGTCTTCACATAGGCCGGGATCCGCGCGAGGCGGGTGGGCAGGTCCTCCGCCGCCTGCATCGAGATGTAGCCGATCTGCGTGAGGTACATGGTCCGCGCGCGCACGTCCGCCTCCCCCGGCGCGAAGCCGCGCGCCTCGAACATCGCGCGGATGGCCGAGAGGCGCGCCGCGTCCGCCGCCTCGATGCGCGCCGCGACGGCCGCGTCGCGATGCGCCCAGCCGCGGATCGCGAAATCGAGGCGGGATTCGAACGCGCCCCCCGGCAGGAAGGCGCCGATGACGTTCAGCACCGCCTCGGGCGCGGTTTCGGCATAGGCGGCGCAGGCGTCCCGGATCGCGCCCGTATTGGCCGCGTCCCAGTCGTCGAGCAGCGCCGCCAGCAGCGCCGCGCGGTCCTTGAAGAACCAGTAGAAGCTGGTGCGCGACAGGCCCAGCGCGGCCGAGAGCGGGGCGATCTTCACCGCCTCGACCCCGCTGTCGACCAGCGCCGCGCGGGCGGCGTCCAGCCAGCCCTCGCGCGATCCGCGCCAGCCCCCGGCCCTGTCCGGCGCCTCGTCCGGCGCCTCGGCCGAAGCGGGCGCATCCTTGTCGGTCCCTGTCTGCATGGGCCGGACCCTAGCCGCCCGCGGGCGTGCCCGCAAGAAAACTCGACGCCCCCGTCTTCAAACTTGACGGATGTGTACATTTCCCGTGATGCTGCCCCCGACACGCCAGCCAGGGAGTCGCCCCATGTCCGCCGATCCGCTCCTGCAGCCCTACCAGCTCAAGCACCTGACGCTGAAAAACCGGCTGATGATCACGAGCCACGAGCCCGCCTATCCCGAGGACGGGATGCCCAAGGCCCGCTACCGCGCCTATCACGAGGAGCGCGCGCGGGGCGGCGTGGCGCTGACGATGACCGCCGGGTCGGCCTCGGTCAGCCGCGACAGCCCGCCGGTGTTCAACAACATCCTCGCCTGGAAGGACGAGGTGGTCGGCTGGATGAAGGAGCTGACGGATTCCTGCCACGAGCACGACTGCGCGGTGATGATCCAGCTGACCCACCTTGGCCGCCGCACCCGCTGGGACAAGGCCGACTGGCTGCCCACCGTCGCCGCGGGGCATGACCGCGAACCCGCGCACCGCGCCTTCGCCAAGAAGGCCGAGGACTGGGACATCGCCCGGATCATCGAGGATTACGCCGACGCGGCGGAGCGGATGAAGGCCGCGGGGCTCGACGGGATCGAGCTCGAGGCCTACGGGCACCTGCTCGAGCAGTTCATCTCGCCGCTGACCAACCAGCAGGAGGGGCCCTATGGCGGCGATCTCGACGGCCGGTTGAAGATGATGTTCGACGTGCTGCGCGCGATCCGGTCGCGCGTGGGCGAGGAGTTCATCGTCGGCGTGCGCTACGCGGGCGACGACATGCTCCCGGGCTCGATCACGGCGGAAGAGGGGATCGAGATCTCCCGCCGCCTCAAGTCCTCGGGGCTGGTCGATTTCCTCAACGTCGTGCGCGGGCATATCGACACCGACCCTGGGCTGACCGACCTGATCCCGGTGCAGGGGATGCGCTCGGCCCCGCACCTTGATTTCGCGGGGGAAATCCGCGCCGCGACCCAGTTCCCCACCTTCCACGCCGCCAAGATCCAGGACGTGGCGACGGCGCGTCACGCGATCGCGGAAGGCAAGCTCGACATGGTCGGCATGACCCGCGCGCACATGGCCGACCCCCATATCGTCGCCAAGATCCTGCGCGGCGAGGAGGAGCGGATCCGGCCCTGCGTCGGCGCCAATTACTGCCTCGACCGCATCTACCAGGGGGGCATGGCGCTCTGCCTGCACAACCCCGCCACGGGGCGCGAATTGCTCGAGCCGCAGGAGGTGCAGAAGGGCGATGCCCGGCGCAAGGTGGTCGTGGTCGGCGCCGGTCCCGCGGGGCTCGAGGCCGCGCGGGTGGCCGCCGCCCGCGGGCACGCGGTGACGGTGCTCGAGGCCGCCGACCGCCCCGGCGGGCAGGTGCGGCTGACCGCGCGCACGAAGCGGCGGGCCGAGATGCTGTCGCTGGTCGACTGGCGCTTCGCGGAGGGTCAGCGCATGGGCGTGGCGTTCGAATTCAACACCTATGCCGAGGCGTCGGACGTGACCGCCCTGTCCCCCGACGTGGTGATCATCGCCACCGGCGGGCTGCCCTTCACCGAGATCCTGGAGGAGGGGAACGAGCTGGTCGTCTCGGCCTGGGACATCCTGTCCGGCGACGCCGCGCCGGGGCGCAACGTGCTGGTCTATGACGACGCCGGCGATTTCGCGGCCCTGCAGGCGGCGGAGCTGATCGCCGAGGCGGGCGGGTCGGTGGAGATCATGACCCGCGACCGCACCTTCGCGCCCGAGGTGATGGCGATGTCGCTGACCCCCTCGATGCGCGAGCTGCAGAAGCGCGGGGCGCGGTTCACGGTGACCTGGAAGCTCGACGGGGTGAGCCGGTCGGGCAACGGGCTCTCGGCCCGGATCGGCAGCGATTACGGCGGGGTCGAGGAGCGGCGCGAGGTCGACCAGGTGGTGGTGAATCACGGCACGCGGCCGCTGGACGAGCTCTATTTCGAGCTGCGGGACGGGTCGACCAACCTCGGCGAGGTGGATTACGGCGCGCTGATCGAGGGGCGGGCGCAGGAGGTGGTGCGCAACCCCGCGGGCGCCTACCAGCTGTTCCGCATCGGCGACGCGGTGGCGGCGCGCAACACCCACGCGGCGATCTATGACGCGCTGCGGCTGGTGAAGGCGGTGTAAGGCGGCGGGCGCGGCGCGCAGGGGCGAGCGGCCCTCGGGGGCGTCGAGCCCCCTCGGCCCGCGCGCGGACGGGGCCGCGCGGCGCCCGGCGGCGGCGGGGGGACCTGGGGTCGCCTCGGCGGCGGGCGAGGAGAACACGGGGCCGCGCCCGGGTCCGAGGCCGGAGCCCTGGCCGGGGCCTTTGCGGGGGCCGTTGCGGCGTCCGCTCGCCGGCGCCGTGGGCCGCCGTCCCCGGGGGCCCGCGCCATCCGTCTCCCCCGCCCGGCCGCGGCCTCAGCCCGGGGGCGCGTCGGTCCAGGCGTTCTCCAGGATCCAGTCGCGCCGCTCCCGGAACGGGGACCTCGGCGCGATCTCCCGGATCCGGGCGGCATGGGCGGCGCAGCAGGCGGCGTGAAGCGCGGCCAGCCGCCCATCCGCCATCAGCCGCGCCAGCGCCGCCCGGAAGGCGGGCTGCTGGCGCGAGAGGTCGGAGCTGCGCGCCTCGAACCGGTTGCGCAGCCGCCAGTAGCGCTGCGAGACCATGCGCCCGCCGACCACCACGTCGCCGCGGTCCATCTTCACGAGGTAGGAGTCGAGCGCCCGCAGCGGGTAATGCTCGAGCGAGACCAGCCCGTAGGTTCCGCGCACATCGACGCCGTTCACCTCCGGGTCCTCCAGCAGCGCGGCGAGGGGGCGGCCAGAGCCGTCGAGCCAGCGCACATCCCCGGGCAACCCGCGGAAATCGGGGCGGTGGTTGCGCAGCCGCGCCAGCTTCGGGCCGGTGCGCACCAGCGTCTTCACCCCGCGCATCGCCCGGCGGGCGCCCGGGCTCTCGCTCTCGTGCCCCGGGAACTGCGCGGTCACCAGGCCGGGGACGAAGCGCAGCCGCCCGTTGCTGCCATGGGTCAGCTCGCTGATCGAAAGCGCGTCGAAGGGCCCCGTCTCGGCGTAGAGGGCGGCGAGCGATCCGTCCCCGAGGCGCACGTTGATGAACTCGTCCACGTCCATCGAGATCACGTAATCGGCCCGCTGCACCTCGGGCAGATGCGGCGCGAGGGCGAGGGCCGCGGGCTGGTAGTTGCGCTGCCTGAAGGCCAGCGCCGGGTTCGGCAGGCGGCGGCACAGGCCCATCGCCTCGAGCCGGTCGAGCAGGTGGTCGGTCCCGTCGGTGCAATGGTTGGTGAAGACGGCGATCTCGTCCACGCCGATGGCGCGGTGCCAGGCGATCCATTCGAGGATGAAGGGCCCCTCGTCCTTGATGCAGGTGACGATGGCGGTGCGCGGGCGCCCCGGCGGGCCGGGCCGGGCGCAGGGATCCGCGGCGGCGGTGGAGGCGCGCGCGGCGGCGGGGGGCGGGTCGGGGCGCAGGAACACCCGCACGCTGGTCGCCCGGCGGACCGGCTGCAGGCGCAGCCCCGCGTCGTCGAGGCTGCGCATGATCCGCTGCGCGGCGTCGGGGCCGTAGACCTTCGGGTGAAGCTCCAGCACCACGGCGCGCAGGCCGGACAGGTCGAGGCGGTCGAAGAGGCCGAGCTCCGCCCCCTCCACGTCGCAGGCGAGCACGGTGGGGCGGTGGCGGGCGAGCAACGCGCCGAGGGGCAGCAGCGGGACCTGCGCCGTCCGCTCCCACGGGCGCGAGTCCGGCTCCATCGACGAGGCCCAGAAATCGCGGCGCAGGTAGAAGGGGATGGTGGGCGCGCCGTTCGGGGCGGGGGCGGCGACCTGGACTGGGGCGCCGTAGGCGCCGCCGGGGGCCGCCACGCCAAGTCCCTCGCTGCCTTCCGGCCCTTGCAGACCTTCCGGGCCTTGCGGGGATGGCGCGATCGCGTGCGGGTCCGCGGCGCCGGGCCCCTGCGGCCAGGACCCGTCCCCGCCGGAGGTTCCCGCGCCGGGCCTCGCCGCCTCGGCCTCCCCCCGGCCCGGCGCGACGGCGCCGTGGACGATCTCCGCCGTCGCGACCCCGTTGAGCCGGTGGGTCCGGGCGATGACGGGGAGCAGGTCCGGGTTCGCCTCGACCACCACGACCCGCTCGACCCCGTCCTGCAGCGCGGCCATGGCGGAGACGAGGCCGAGCCCGCCGCCAAGCTCCAGCACCCGGTCGCCGGGGCGCAGAAGGGCGGCGAGGGCGCGGCGCTCGCCCTTCTCGTAGCGGCCCTTGCGCAGGGCCTTCTCGATCCGCCGGGTGACGATGCGCGGGTCGAGCGGCAGGCGCAGGCCGTCGATCTCGATCACCCCGGGCGCATCCGGCGCGGCGGGGTCCGGGGCGGGGCGGGAAGGATCGCCGGGGGATCGGGCGGGGCTGTCGGACATGCGGCGGGACGGCTCGGGTTGCGGGGCGGCGCGCGGGATGCGCGCGCGGGATCCGGCCGAAGCCTAGGGCGCCATGGTGAACAAGGCGTTGCCCGAAGCGCCTTGCGCCGAGGCCGGGGACGCGAGGGGCGGCGGCGCGCGGGCCGGGGCGCCGGGCGGCGGTGCGGGACGTCCCGCCTGCCCTGCCGCCCGCCTGCCCTGCCGCCGCCCGCCTGCCCTGCGGCCCGCCTGCCCGGCCTTGCCCCGCGGCGCCGACGCCGCCCCGGTTACTCCGCGGCCACGACCGCGGCGCGGCCCCGGTCGCCGCCGGAGAGGTTGAACGCGCTCACCAGCGCGCCCAGCCGTTCGGCCCGCTGGGTCAGCCGGTCGGCCGAGGACGCGCTCTGGTCCGCCAGCGCGGCGTTGCGCTGGGTGGCGCTGTCGAGGCCCTGCATCGCCTCGGCCATCTGCGCCACGCTGTCGAGCTGGTCGCGCATGCTGCGCGAAATCTCGCCCACCGTGCCCGCGACCGAGCGCACCGCGCCCTCCAGCTCGACCAGCGTCTCGCCCGTCCGGTGCACCAGCCGCACGCCGTCGCCGACATGGGCCGAGCTTTCCTCGATCAGCTTGCGCACCTCCTCGGCCGCGTCGGCGCTGCGCTGCGCGAGCTGCCGGACCTCGGAGGCGACGACGGCGAAGCCCTTCCCGGCCTCGCCCGCCCGCGCGGCCTCCACCGCCGCGTTCAGCGCCAGCAGGTTGGTCTGGAAGGCGATGCCGTCGATCACGTTGACGATGTCGCGGATGTTGTTGGAGCTTTCCTCGATCCGGGTCACCGCGGTCACCGTCTCGGCCACCGTCGCGGCCCCCAGCGCGGCCCCCGAGGAGGCGGCGTCGGTCAGCCCCTCGGCCTCGGAGGCGCGCGCGGCGGCGCCCTTCAGCGCCCCGCCGAACTCCGCGATCGTGGCCGACATCTGCTCCAGCGCCGCGGCCTCGGTCTCGGTGCGCGAGGCGAGGTCGCGCGCGCCCTCGGAGATCGGGCGCGCCTCGAGGCTCACCTCCTCGGAGGCGGAGGCGACTTCCTGCACCGTGTCGCGCAGCTTGGAGATCGAGCGGTTGAACCCGTCGCCCGCCTCTGCGAAGCGGCCCGCGAACCCGCCGGGGATGCGCGCGGTCAGGTCGCCCTCGGCCATGGCGTCGAGCGCGTGCGACAGCTCGGAGATGAACCGCGCCACCGCCTCGCACAGCGTGTTGAACCCGCGCGCGGCGGTCGAGGTGAAGCCCATGTCGTCCACCGCCTGGACCTTGGCGTCGAACTCGCCCGCCTTCACCTTCTCGATGGCGGTGAGGAAATCGGTCTCCAGCCCGCGGATGCCGGTGACGTCCTCCATCTCCAGCACCACCCCCGCATCGCCGGGCAGGTAGGCGAGCCGCAGCTCGAGGATCCGGGCGCCGACCTTCAGCTCGATGGCCGAGCGTCCCCCGGTCTTGGCGCGGACCGCGCCCACGCCCTCGGCCTTGCGCGCGGCGGCGACGAGGGGGCGGAAGTCGAGCTCCGCGACCTTGCCTTGCCCCGCGGCGAGGCCGCCGCGCACCGCCGGGTCGATGCCGTTCCAGAGCTTCGCGAAAGCGGGGTTGGCGACCATCGCGCGGCCCGCCGCGTCCACCACCATCATCGGCGTCAGGCTGTTCTCGATCGCCTTGCTCGCGGCCAGCTGCACCTCGGCGGCGGCGCGGAAGGTGTTCAGCCCCTCGTCGAGCTCCCGCAGCTCCCGCAGCCGGGCCCCGATGGCGATGGGGCTGTCGGCGTCGCCCGCGGCGAGACGGCGCGCGGCCGCGGTGGCGGCGGCCAGCGGGCGGGCGACGGCGCGCGTGAGCACCACGGCGAACACCCCCGAGACGAGAAGCGCGAGGCACCCGAAGCCCAGCACCAGCAGGTTGGCGAAGCGCGCGCTCTGCTCGGCCGCGACCAGCCGGGCCACCAGCCCCTCGCCGCCCCGGGCCAGCGCCGCCGCGTTGATCTGCGCGACCTCGCCCAACGCGCCGTGCAGGCGCTCGGCCGCCGCGTCGAAGCCGCCCATCATCCGGTTGCCGCCATCCGCGCCGTCGGCGATGTAGGCCTTCGCCATCGCCCGGCCCGCGTCGTAATAGGCGGGGAAGGCGTCCTCGACCCGCGCCACGGCGTCGGCCAGCTCGGCCAGGCCCAGCCCGCCCGCCAGGCGGCGCGCCTCGGCCGCGTTCTTCGCGAAGTCCTGCGCCTGCGCCTCGGCCGCGACGAAGCCGTCGTCGAGCCCGTCGCGCCCGCGCGTGGCGGAAATGTCGGTGAGCCATTGCTGGACCTGGATCACGTTGATCTGCAGGTCCTTGAGGGTCAGGGCCAGCCTGACCTGCGGCCCGACGAGGCGCTCGGCCGCGACCTCCGCCTCGACCGCGTTCCGTTCGGCCTGCAGCGCGCCCCATTCCGAGGCGGCGAAGATGCCCAGCACGGTCGCGACGACCGCGGCGAGCGCGAGCCGGATCACGGCGGAGACGGAAGAGAACATGGCGCACCCGGAAACAGAACGAGGATGCGCGCACCATTCCCGAAGAAGACTGACAAGGCGTGAACCGCGCCCCGCGCGGCCTGCGGCCCGGCGTCCCGCCCTGCCGCTTGCGCGCGGCGCGGGGGACGCGCCGGGCGGCGGCGGATCAGCCGCCCTTCATCTTCTGCAGCAGGAACACCTCGGCCCCCTCGGGCACCGGCATGTGCCTGGACCCGTTGACGATTTCCCCGTCGAGCGCGACCGAGACGCCGGCCTCGAACACCGGGCCGAGGCCGGGATGCTTCGCGACCACGGCGTCGAGCATGCCGCCGATGGTGTCGGCCTCGACCTCCACCACCTCGGCGCCGTCCGTCAGGCGGCGCAGGCCCGACCAGAGATTGACCTCGATCCTGCTCATCGGCGCGTGTCCCTTTTCGCTTGCCGGGCGCGGCGGTCCGCCGCCGCGCCCGGCCTTCATCAAGCCCGGTTCAGCCCCGCGCCTTCATCGCCTTCAGCACCTTGTGAGGCGCCATGGGCAGGTGGCGCAGCCTTGCGCCGGTGGCGG
>NZ_JBOCEF010000042.1:0-45582 GCF_050586345.1 Rhodovulum sp. DZ06 | reverse complement strand
CCCCCCCCCCCCCCCCCCCCCCCCCCCCCCCCCCCCCCCCCCCCCCCCCCCCCCCCCCCCCCCCCCCCCCCCCGGCCCCCTGAACGGCGCGCCGCAAGGCGCGGCGGAACCTTCGGGCCCGGCGCGGCGTCCCTGGACGCCCCCGGCCCGACCGCCCTCCGGCGGCCCGGAACGGGCCCCGCCGCGGCGGCGCAGAGAACGGCAAAGGAACGGGCGCGCGGATGGCCGTCTACATCGTCAGACGACTGGGCACCATGCTCTGGACGCTGCTCCTGGTCAGCGCGCTGGTGTTCTGGATCGTGAACCTGCCCCCCGGGGACTTCCTGTCCAACCAGATCGCGGCGCTCAATGCGTCGGGCGAGGCGGCCTCGGTCGCCAAGGCCGAGTTCCTGATGCAGCAATACGCGCTCGATGCGCCGCTGTGGAAACAGTACCTGATCTGGATGGGGTTCTACCCCGGGCCGAACGGGTTCTCGGGGATCATCCAGGGCGACCTCGGCTGGTCGTTCGAGCTTGACCGCCCGGTCTCGGAAGTCGTGGCCGAGGCGCTGTGGATGACCATCGCGCTGAACTTCTTCGCCATCCTCTTCGTCTACACCGTCGCGCTGCCGCTCGGGGCGATCGCGGCGGTGAAGGCGAACACCTGGATCGACTACCTCGCGACCTTCGTCGGGTATATCGGCCTCGCGACCCCGAACTTCCTGCTCGCGCTCATCCTCTATCACAAGGGCGCGCAATGGTTCGGGCTGCCGGTCGGCGGCCTCATGGGCAAGGAGTTCCTGGACCAGCCGATGAGCTTCGCCAAGCTGCAGGACATCCTGGTCCACATGATCGTGCCGATCATCGTCATCGGCACCTCGGGCATGGCCGCGATGGTGCGCCGGCTGCGGGCCAACCTGCTGGACGAGCTTTCCAAGCCGTACGTCGTCACCGCGCAGGCCAAGGGCGTGGGGCCGGTCAACACGGTGGTGCGCTACCCGCTGCGCATGGCGCTGAACCCGTTCGTCGCGGATATCGGCAACCTGCTGCCCAGCCTCGTCTCCGGCTCGGTCCTCGTCTCGCTGGTGATGGGGCTTCAGACCATCGGGCCGATCCTGCTCGCCGCCCTGCGGTCGCAGGACTACTTCCTCTCGGGGTTCATCCTGCTGTTCGTCTCGGCGCTCACGCTCGTCGGCATGCTGGTCTCGGACCTGCTGCTGGCCGTGCTCGACCCGCGGATCCGCTTTTCGGGGAGGCGCAAATGACCCAAGGCCAGTATGGCGGTCCCGCCGACCCGGACGCGCATTACGTCTCGGACGAGCCCTATGACCGCGTCGCGGACCTGCAGGCGCTGGACCGCAAGGACCTCGACGCCTCGACCCGGGTGCTGATCTGGCGGCGCTTCCGGCGCAACAAGCTGGCGATGGTGTCGGGGCTGTTCCTGCTGCTGCTGTACCTCGCCCTCCCGTTCGCGGGGATGCTGGCGCCCTACGATCCGGCGGCGCGCAATTCCGACGCCATCTTCGCGCCGCCCGAGCACGTGGATTTCTTCACCGCCGGGCATCTCGCGGTGACCTATCCGCTGGAAAGCGCCATCGACATGGAGACGTTCCAGCCAGTCTTCACGCCGGACCTGGAGGATCCGCGGCCGGTGCGCTTCTTCACCTCCTGCGGGGCGTCCTACACCCTGTTCGGGCTGATCGAGACCAGCTTCCGCTTCGTCTGCCCGCCCGAGGGCGCGTCGCTGCACCTGTGGGGCGCGGACCGGCTGGGGCGCGACATCCTCAGCCGCATCATCCACGGCGCGCAGCTGTCGCTGACCGTGGGGCTGATCGGCGTCGCCATCAGCTTCGGCATCGGCATGGTGGTCGGCGGCCTCGCGGGCTATTTCGGCGGCTGGGTCGACGCCATCGTCCAGCGCAGCATTGAGATCGTGCGGTCGATGCCCGAGCTTCCCATCTGGCTCGCGCTCTCGGCCGCGATCCCGCCCAACTGGGGACCGGTGGCGGTGTTCTTCATGATCTCGGCCATCCTCGGGCTGCTCGACTGGCCGGGGCTGGCGCGGGCCGTGCGCTCCAAGTTCCTGAGCTTGCGCGAGGAAGACTACGTGCGCGCGGCCGAGCTGATGGGCGCCTCCACGGGCCGCATCATCGGCGCGCACATGATGCCCAATTTCATGAGCCACCTCGTCGCCTCGGCCACCCTTTCGATCCCGGCGATGATCCTTGGCGAGACCGCGCTGTCGCTGCTCGGGCTCGGGCTGCGGCCGCCGGCGGTCAGCTGGGGGCTGATGCTCAACGACGCGCTCGACCTGACGGCGGTCGAGATCTACCCGTGGCTGCTGGCGCCGATGGCCCCGGTGATCCTGGTGGTGCTGGCGTTCAACTTCCTCGGGGACGGTCTGCGCGACGCGCTCGATCCCTACGCCTGACGCGGGCGGCAAGACGAAAAAAATCCCGGACCGCAAGGGCCCGGGACCAAGTCAGAACGCCGCGAAGTTCTCCGCCGAAACAGGGGGCCGGCAAAAAACCTGTCCCCTTTCCCCGACGGCGAAGGCTTGGGGCCCTTCACCGCGCCCGTCCGTAAAGGCGCCGCCCAAATACGCCCCCAGCGAGGCGACGGGCGGCGCCGACCGGGCCAACATACACCCCCTGCGCCGCCGCGGCGCAAGAAGACAAAATGAACCTTCCCTGTCGGAGTTTCGAAAAATGCGAATTATCCAGGTCACGGACAGCCACGTGGTCCCCGAGGGGCGGCTGTGGAAACAGCGCGTCGACACGGCGGCGACGCTGGCCCGGGCGGTGAGCCGGATCAACACGCTCGGGGCCGACCTGGTGGTGCATACCGGGGACCTGTGCGACGGCGGCGACGCGGCCTCGACCGCCCGCGCCGCGACGATCCTGGCGGGGCTGCGCGCGCCCCTGCGGCTGGTCCCCGGTAACCATGACCGGCGCGCGCTGCTGCGCGCGCATTTCCCCGGGGCGGGCTTCGCGGCGGGGGGCGCGGGCGAGGCGCGGCTCGACTGGACCCATGACGCGGAGGGGCTGCGGATCATCGGCCTCGACACCATCATTCCGGGCGCCACCGGCGGGCGGCTCGACGATGACGGCGCCGCGTTCCTCGAGGGCGCGCTGGCCGGTCCGGGGGGCGCCGGGGGACCGTCGCTGCTGTTCTGCCACCACCCGCCCTGCGCGATGGGCCTGCCCTTCATGGACGCCTGGCCGTTCGAGGGCGCGGCGCGGGCCGAGGCGATCCTCTCGGCCGCGCCGCCGCTGCGGGTGGCCTGCGGGCATGTCCATGCCGACGTGGACCGGACGCTGGCGGGCACGGTGATCGGCGCCTGCCCGCCGCTTTCGCCCCAGATCCCGCATGACGCGGCGCCGGACCGGGCGCTGGGCTTCCTGCTCGAGGCGCCGGCGCTGCGGATCTTCGACTGGGACGCGGATCTCGGGCTGCGGGTGCGCACCATGCCGGTGGATCACGGGCCGGGGCCGTTCTTCTGGTTCGACCCGACCGCGGGCTGAGCGCGGGCTGAGCGCGACTCGGGGAACGGACGGGCTCGGGGGGGCGCCCCCCCCGCTCGCCCGCCCGTGCGCGCCCCGGGACCCGGCGGCGCGGGGCGGCGGGGGCGCGGCAAGGGCGCGCGGGCGCGGGGTGAACCGGGCGCGCCCCCGCGCGCGTATCAGTTCCGAAGCACGGCGGCAGGCGAATGCCGCCCGGTCGGCGGCGCGGCGGAGGCCCGACGACCGCCCGAAACGGAAGGACCGGTGAGAATGATCAGATACGCAGCCACCTGGGGCGCGGCCTTCCTGGTGATTTCGGCCCTCGACGCCGTGGCGCTGACCCAGCTGATCGGCCCCTTCGTGGAGGCCCGCGTCGGCGGCATCCTGCGCGACGACCCGGTGCTGCCCGCCGCCCTCGCCTTCTACCTGCTCTATCCCGCCGCGGTGGTCCATTTCGCCGCAAGCGGCCGCGCCCCCGCCGCGGCGGCCCGGCAGGGCGCGCTGTTCGGCCTGGTGTGCTATGGCGTCTACGAGGCGACCAACATGGCCACCATCTCCGGCTGGACCTGGGGCATGGTCGCGCTCGACCTCGCCTGGGGCGCATTCGTGAGCGCCGTGGGCGCCTTCGCCGCCGCCAGGGCCGCCGCCCGGTTCGGCGCCGCCTGAACGGCGCCCGCCCACGGACAGCCACGGACAGGGAGACCCCCCGCATGACCGACCCCGTCCTGCGCCTCGAGGCGCTGCGCCATGGCTATCCGACGCCGCAGGGGCGCCTCCCGGTGCTGGACGGCGTGGACCTGTCGCTTTCGGGCGGCGAGACGATGGCGCTGACCGGGGAATCCGGGGCCGGGAAATCCACGCTCCTGCACCTCGCCGCCGGGCTGGATACGGCCGAGAGCGGCGTGATCGAGGTCTGCGGCGCCGACATGGCCGGGCGCGACGACGCGGGCCGCGCCGCGCTGCGCCGGGCCCATATCGGGGTGGTGTTCCAGCAGTTCAACCTGGTCCCGTCCCTGCGCGTGGGCGACAACATCGCCTTCCAGGCCCGGCTTGCGGGGCGCGAGGACCCGGGCTGGACGGCCGAGCTGGCGGACCGGCTCGGGCTGTCGCCCCTCCTGTCGCGCTGGCCCGAGGAACTGTCGGGCGGCCAGCAGCAGCGGGCCGCCGTGGGCCGGGCGCTGGCGGCGCGCCCCGCGCTCCTGCTGGCGGACGAGCCGACGGGGAATCTCGACGAGGCCTCGGCCGACGCGGTGATGGAGCTGATGCTCGAGCTGACGCGGACCGCGGGCTGCGCGCTGCTGATGGCGACGCATTCGGCGGCCCTCGCGGCCCGGCTCGGGCGCCGGGCGCAGCTGCGCGGCGGGCGGCTCTGCGACGAGACGGGCGCGGCGGCATGAGCGGGGCGCGCCCCGAGGCGCCGGCGGGCCTGTCGGCGAAGGCCCCCGGGCAGGCCCCCGCGGCGCCCCCCGCGGAGGCCCCCGCCTGGCCCGCCTTCCGCGCCGCGCTCGGCGCGCTGCTCAGCCACTGGCGCAGGCGGCCCGGGCAGCTCCTGGCCCTGCTGGTTGGGCTGATGGCCGCCACCGCGCTCTGGTCCGGGGTGCAGGCGCTGAACGCCGAGGCGCGCAGCAGCTACGCGCGCGCCGCCTCGGCCTTCTCGGGCGCCGATCTTCCGGCGCTGGCCGACCCGCGCGGCGATCCCCTGCCGGACGCCCTGTTCGGCGCGCTGCGCCGCGCGGGGCTGCCGGTCTCGCCCATGATCTCGGGGCGGGTGGAAACCGCGGCGGGGCCGCTGCGGGTGATCGGCCTCGACATCCTCTCCTTGCCCGAGGCCGAGACCCCCGCGGCGCTGCTGGACGGCGGCGGGACCGAGGCCGCGTCGCCCGCGGGCTGGCTGCGCGCGCCCTGGACGGCGCTGCTGGCGCCCGAGACCGCCGCCGCGCTGGGGGTGGAGGATGGCGAGGCCGCGCCGATCCCGGGCGGCGCCCTGCCCCCCGCCGCGATCTCGGCCGACATGGCGCCCGGCGCGCTGCTGGTGGATGTCGGCGCCGCGCAGGCGCTGCTGGGCCGGGCGGGAGAGATCGACCGGCTGCTGGTCGCCGGCGACGTCTCCGCCGAGGCCGCCTCGGCCGCCGCGGGCCGCGCCCTGGTCCTGCGCCCGCCGCCGGAGCGCCCGGACCTCTCGGCGCTGACCGGGTCCTTCCATCTCAACCTCGCCGCTTTCGGCCTGCTGGCCTTCCTCGTCGGCCTCTTCATCACCCATTCCGCCATCGGGCTGGCCTTCGAGCAGCGCCTGCCGCTGATGCGCACGCTGCGCGCCATCGGGGTCTCGGCCCGGATGCTGGCCGCGGCGCTGGCGGCGGAGATCGCGCTGCTGGCGGTCCTCGCCGGGGCCCTGGGGCTGGCGGCGGGATACGCGGTGGCGGGCGCGCTGCTGCCGGACGTCGCCGCCACGCTGCGCGGGCTTTATGGGGCGAGCACGCCGGGCGCGCTGTCCCTGTCGCCCGCCTGGGCCGCGGCGGGGATGGGGATGACGCTGGCGGGCGCCGCGGCGGCCTCGGCCGGGGCGATCGCGCGGGCGGCGCGGCTCTCGCCCCTCGCCGCCGCGCGGCCCGAGGCGTGGCGGGCGGCGCAGTCGCGGACCCTGCGCCGCCAGCGGGCCGCCGCCATCGCCATCGGCGCGGCGGGGGCCGGGGCGGCGGCGCTGCTGCCGGGGCTGCTCTCGGGCTTCGCGCTGATGGCGGCGATCATGCTGAGCGGGGCGCTGCTGCTGCCCTCGGCCCTTGCGTGGCTGCTGGACCGGGGCGCGGCGGCGGCGCGGCGCCCGCTGGCGCAATGGGCCTGGGCGGATGCGCGCCAGCAGCTCTCGGGCCTGTCGCTGGCCCTGATGGCGCTGCTGCTGGCGCTGGCGAGCTCCATCGGCGTGGGCGGCATGGTCGGGGGCTTCCGGGACACGTTCCACGACTGGCTCGACGGGCGGCTCTTCGCGCCGATCTACGTGCAGGCCGGGGATGACGCGGGCCGCGCGCGGCTCGAGGAGATCGCGGAGGAGGCGGGCGGCGCGCTGCTGCCCAACTGGCGCACGGAGGTCCGCATGGAGGGCGCCCCGGTGGAGCTTTACGGCATGTCCGCCGCCCCGCAGATGCGCGCCGCCTGGCCCTTGCTGCGGGCGGAAGGCGGCGCCTGGGACCGGCTGGAAGACGGGACCGGGGCGATGGTGTCGGAGCAGTTCATGCGGCGCAGCGGCCTCGGCCCCGGCGACCGGGTGACGATCCCGGCGCCGGGCGGAGACGCGCGCTTCGACGTGGTGGCGGTGTTCGCCGATTACGGCAACCCGAAGGGCCAGCTGCGGCTGTCGGCCGAGCGCCTCTCGGCCCTCCATCCCGGCCTCGACCGCTCCCGCTTCGCCATCGCCGCCGAAGACCCGGCGGCGGTGCTGGACACGCTGCGGGCCGAGGGGTTCGAGGCCGCCGACCAGGCCGCCGTGAAGGCCGAGAGCCGCCGGATCTTCGAGCGGACCTTCGCCGTGACCGCGGCGCTCGACGCGCTGACGCTGGGGGTGGCGGGGGCGGCGCTGCTGACGGCGCTGGCGACGCTGGCCTCGGCAAGGCTGCCGCTGACGGCGCCGGTCTGGGCCATGGGCGTCACGCGGCGGCGCATCGCGGCGCTGGAGCTGGGGCGGACCGTGGCGCTGGCGCTGGCCACCGCGGCGCTGGCGATCCCGCTGGGCGTGGCGCTGGCCTGGGTGCTGGCGGCGGTGGTGAACCCGGCGGCCTTCGGCTGGCGGCTGCCGCTGCACCTCTATCCCGGCGACTGGCTGCGGCTGGCGCTGCTGGCCGCGGCGGCGGCGGCGCTGGCCGCCCTGCCCTCGGCCCGCGCGCTGGCGCGAATGGCGCCCGCCCGCCTGCTGGCCCGGTTCGCGGGGGAGAGATGATGACCGACACACAAACCCACACCCACACCCACGCCCATGCCCTTTCCCGCCGCCGTGCGCTGGCGCTGCTGGCCGCGGCCGCCCTGCCGGGCCGCGCCCTCGCACAGGGCTATGCGGGGCTCGCCTCGGACGCCGAGGGCTACCTTCTGCCCAGCCCCGACACGGTGCTGACCTTCCCCGCCGACCACGCCCCCCACCCCGGTTTCCGGATCGAGTGGTGGTACATCACCGCCAATCTCTCGGGCCCCGATGGCGAGGCGTTCGGCATCCAGTGGACCCTGTTCCGCCAGGCGATCGCCCCGCCGGGCGCGGGCGCGGCCTCGGGCTGGCAGGCGCCGGACGTGTGGCTCGCCCATGCGGCGTCGACCTCGGCCGGCGCGCATCGCTTCGCCGAGAAGATCGCCCGCGGGGGCGTCGGCCAGGCGGGCGCGGTCCTCGGCCCGCCCTTCGATGCGTGGATCGACGACTGGCGGCTGACCGGGCCGGACCTGGCGGGCCGGGACGGGGCGTTGCGGCTGTCGGCCCATGGGGACGGCTTCGCCTATGACCTCGCGCTCGCCGCCGACGGGCCGCTGGCCTTGCATGGCGGCAATGGGTTCTCGGTCAAATCCGACGGCGGGCAAGCCTCGCACTACTATTCCCAACCCTGGTACGACGCCCGCGGCACGCTGGCGCTGGAGGGGCGGGAGGTCCCGGTGACGGGCCGCGCCTGGCTCGACCGCGAATGGTCCTCTCAGCCGCTGAGCGCCGACCAGGAGGGGTGGGACTGGTTCTCGCTCCGCCTGCAATCGGGCGACTGCCTGATGGTCTACCGGCTGCGGCACGCGAAGGGGAACCACCACCTCTCGGGCAGCTGGATCCACCGCGGCGGGCGGTCCGAGCCGCTGGGGCCGGGGGATCTCGCGCTGACCCGCCTGGCGGCCTCGATGGTGGAGGGGCGGGAGATCCCGACGCGCTGGCGCATCAGCGTCCATGGGCGGATCGAGACCGAGGTCGAGGCGCTGAACCCGAACGCGCTGATGGCGACCCGGTTCGACTACTGGGAAGGGCCGGTCGAGGGGACCGGCGGCGTCATCGGCTACATGGAGCTGGTGGGCTACTGACCCGCCCCATGGCCCGTCACTTGCGCCAGAAGGCCACCGTGAACAGCACGTAGACCGAGACCAGCTCGAGCCGCCCGACCAGCATCGCGGCCGAGAGCAGCCATTTCGCCGAATCCGACAGCGGCGCGAAATTGCCCGCCGGCCCGATGATGTCCCCGAGACCGGGGCCGACATTGGCCAGCGCCGTCGCCGCCCCAGACACCGCCGTCACCGTGTCATAGCCCATCATCCCCAGCGCCACGGCCACGAAGCCCAGCGTCAGGAAGAACATGAACATGAAGGACATGACCGAGCCGAACAGCTCGTCATCCACCACCCGCCCTTCATAGCGCGGGCGGAACACCCCGTGGGGCGAGTGGATGCGCCGGATATGCGCCGCGATCGCCGCGAACACGATCTGGTAGCGGAACACCTTCACCGAGCAGCAGGTCGAGCCCGCGCAGCCGCCGATCATGCCCGCGATGAAGATGATCGCCGCGGGGAACGGCCCCCAGGCGTTGTAATCGGCCGAGGCGTAGCCGCAGCCGGTCAGCACCGAGGTGGCGTTGAACAGCGCCTTGCGGAAGGCCAGCTCGGGATCCGTGATCACGCCCATGGACATGATCCAGAACGTGATCACAAGGGTGATCGTCGCCATGATCGCGAGGAAGGCGCGCACCTGCTTGTCGCGCCAGATCGGCTCGGCCTCGCCCGAGGCGAGCTGGATCAGCCGCACGAAGGGCAGGCTCGCCACCGTCATGCCCACCACGGCCACGTATTCCGAGGCTGCGCCGAGATCGCCGAAGCTTTCGTCCGAGGTCGCGAAACCGCCGGTGGAGATGGTGGTGAAGGCGTGGACCACCGAGTCGTAAGCGCTCTGCCCCGCCGCGGCGTAGGCGGCCGCGGTCAGCGCCGTCAGCGCGGCGTAGAGCCAGGAGATCGAGGCCGCGATCTCGCCCGCCCGCGGCAGCACCTTGCCGAAGGTCTCGAAGGACTCGGAGCGGAAGATCTGCATGCCGCCGACCTGCATCGCCGGCAGGAAGCCGAGGGCGACGACGACGATGCCGAGCCCGCCCATCCATTGCAGCTCGGCCCGCCACAGGTTCACCGCCGGCGGCAGCGCGTCGAGGCCGGTGAACACGGTCGACCCGGTGGTGGTCAGGCCCGACATCGCCTCGAAATACGCGTCGGCGGCCGAGGCGCCGGGGGCGCCGAGCATGAAGGGCAGCGCGCCGAAGACCGGCAGCAGGGCCCAGGAGAAGACGGTGAGGATGAAGGTCTGCTGGAGCGTGAGGCCCTGCCCCGCGCGCGTCTTGCAGGTCAGCGCCATCGCCGCGCCCGAGAGGATGGTGATGAAGGCCGACAGCGCGAAGGCGCGCCAGTTGGGGTCGTCGTCGATGAAATCGAGGGTGAGCGGCATGATCATCGACGCGCCCAGGAGCACGGTCAGCAGGCCGATCACGTAGAAGGGGGGGCGCAGGTCGATCATTTGTCGAGACTGTCCGCTGCGGCGCGGCGCCTGTCAACGCCGCGCGGGCGCGCTTGGGGCCGCAGGCGGCGCGGCCGATCCCTCGGCGCCCCCGACGCGCCACGCCCGCCGCGGGCGCAACAGACGCGCGTCGGGGGGTCCCAGGGGGGCGCCGCCCCCCTGGGCGGGGGCCGGCGCACTGCGACGCCGGGCGGCAGCCCCCGCCACTCACCCCAGCGCCGCCGGAACCGGCGCGGGCCCGAGGCAGGTCATCCCGTCCCGATCCGCCGCCTCGGCCCAGTCCGCGATGCTGCGCCCGCCGATCTCCAGCCCCGGCGCGATCTCGGCCAGCGGGACCAGCACGAAGGCCCGGTCCAGCATCCGCGGGTGCGGCAGCTCCAGCCCCGGCTCATTCACCGCCCCGGCGCCGTGCCACAGAAGGTCGAGATCGATCAGCCGCGGCCCCCAGCGGCGCGCCTTGTCGCGCGCCCGCCCGAGGGCCGCCTCGATCCCCAGCAGGGTCTCGAGCAGCGCCCGCGGGGCCAGCGTCGTCTCCACCAGCGCGCAGGCGTTGAGGAACGGGGCCTGGTCGGTGTCGCCCCAGGGCGGCGTCTCCCAGGCCGAGGAGGCGGCGAGCAGGCGCAGGCCCTCGGCCCCTTCCAGCCCCGCCAGCGCGCCCGCGAGGGCCGCCTGCCGCTCGCCGATATTGCCGCCGATGCCGATGGCCGCGCGGTGCAGGGTCATGCGCTCTCTCCCGCGTTGTCGGGGCCGAGGCCCTCGAACTCCGCCAGGTCCTGCCGGACGCGCAGGATGCGCACCTCGGCATGCTCGAAGATCGCCTCGACCGGCGCGGCGGGCTTGCGCACCGCGACCTCCACCGCCGCCAGCGCCGGGAAGGCGCGCAAGAGCGCCATCGCCACGCCCTCCGCCGCCGCCTCGATCAGCGCCTTGCGCTCGGCGAAGGCGGCCTCGGCCACGGCGACCATGGCGCCGTAATCCACCGCCTGCTCCAACGCGTCGGAGCGCCCCGCCGGGCGGGTGTCGAGATGCGCCACGAGGTCGAGCGAGAAGCGCTGGCCGAGCCGCGCCTCCTCCTCGTGCACGCCGTGGCGGGCGAAGAGGCGCAGCCCGTGGATCGCCACCCGGTCGCGGGCGCGCGGGGCCGCATGGGCCGGGGCGCCGGAATCCGCGGCGGCGAAGGCCTGCGGGTCGGAGAAGGTGTTCATGCGCGTGTCTCCCGAAACGGCGCGAAGGGTCTGGGCGAGGTCAGGGGTCAGGGGGCGGAACCGGGGGCGGCGCCGATGCCCGCGGCGCGGGCGGCGCGCAGCCCGGCGGCGACGCGCATGGCGTCGGCATGGGCGGCGGCGTCATGGGCGCGGATCACGTCCGCCCCCTCCATCGCCGCGATGGCATGGAGCGCGAGGGTCCCCGCGTCCCGGTCCTTCCCGGCATCCCCGATCAGCGATGCGATCAGCCGCTTGCGCGAGGCGCCGATCAGCACCGGCAGGCCGAATGCGCGCCGCAGGAAGCCCGGGTCGGCGCAGAGGGCGGCGTTCTGCGCCATGCTCTTGCCGAAGCCCACGCCGGGGTCGAGCGCGAGGCGCGACCGCGGCACGCCCGCGGCCTCGGCGATCTCGAGGCTGCGGGACAGGAAGGCGCGGATCTCGTCCTCGATGTCGCCGCAGGGGGGCGCGTCATGGGGGCGGTTGTGCATCAGCACCGCGTGGGCGCCCGCGCGGGCGGCGACCTCGGCGATGCGCGTCTCGCGCTGGAAACCCCAGACATCGTTGACGATGCGCGCGCCCGCCTCCAGCGCCGCCTCGGCGGTCGCGGCCTTGAAGGTGTCGATGCTGATCGGGATCGAAAGCTCGGCGGCCAGCGCGCGGATCACCGGGACCACGCGGGCGATCTCCTCGGCCTCGGGGACGGGCTCGGCCCCGGGGCGGGTGGATTCGCCGCCGATGTCGAGGATGTCGGCCCCCTCGGCCGCCAGCCTGCGCCCCTGCGCCAGCGCCGCTTCCGGGGTGATGTAGCGCCCGCCATCCGAGAAGCTGTCCGGCGTGACGTTGAGCACCGCCATCAGCAGCGGCCGGTCGGGCCGGTGCAGAAGGGAGGCGCCGTCGGGGACGCAGAGGGGAGTCGGATCGTGCATGGGCGCGGGTTGTACCGGCCCGCCCCGCCCGGCGCCAGACACGGAACGGCGCCCCGGGGGCCTTGGGCGACACGCCCGGCCCCGGGCCCGGCGGCGCAGCCGCCCGCGGCCGCGAGAGGGGGGCCCGCGCCCCCGAGCGGCCGCACGCGCGCCGGGAGAGGAGGGCGCGCAAGGGGGAAAGCCGCGGCCCCCCGTGGGGCGGGGGCGCCGCGACCCCCGGCCGGGATCACCCGCGCGAGACGGGGTTCCCGACCAGGTCCATGAACTCGCGCCGCAGGGCGCGGTCCTCGGCGAAGGCGCCGGTCATCTTGGTGGTGACCATCGACACGCCGTGCTTGTGCACGCCCCGGGTCGACATGCAGTGATGCTCGCCCTCGAGGCACACCGCCACGCCGCGCGGGCGCAGCGCGCCCTCGATGGCGGCGGCGATCTGGGCGGTCATCTTCTCCTGCACCTGCAGCCGCTTGCCATAGGCCTCGACCACGCGGGCGAGCTTGGAGATGCCGACCACCCGGTCCGTCGGAAGGTAGGCGACATGCGCCTTGCCGATGATCGGGGCGAGGTGATGCTCGCAATGGCTCTCGAAGCGGATGTCGCGCAGAAGCACCATCTCGTCATAGCCCTCGACCTCCTCGAAGGTGCGGGCGAGCAGCGCCTCGGGGTCCTCGGCATAGCCCTTGAACCACTCGCCCCAGGCGCGGGCGACGCGGGCGGGGGTGTCGAGCAGCCCCTCGCGGTCCGGGTCGTCCCCGGCCCAGGACAGGAGCGTGCGGACGGCGGCCTCGGCCTCCTCCCGGCTCGGGCGGTCGGCGAGATGTGCGGGGGCGAAGCCGGGCGCGGGGTGGTTCATGGGGGCTCTCCTGTCGGTGGGGCGACGGCTGCGGTCAGGACGTGTCGTTCTGGCTTGGCGTTCTGGGCTTGGTACGCGCGCGCCGCCGGAACGGATCACGCGCAGGGGGCGCCGGGGCGAATCACGTTCGCGTCACGCCGCCCGGGCGATGGTGGCGAGGTAAGACGAAGCCGACGCTTGTCCATGTCGGTCCGCGCCGCCCCGCGCGCTCCATGCGACCCCGGCAGGCCCCGCCGGCGGCGCAAGGCCCCGAAGGACCCACGCGATGCCCCGCGCCGTCCGCCTCCACACCGCCCCGTCCGATCCGCGCCTGCAGGCCCGGCGCCGCGCCGTCGCCGGTCCCGGCGCCGCCGCCGATCCGGGCCTGCGCGCCGATCTCGTCCGCGCGGCGCGGCCCCTGTCCCGCCCAGCGCGGCTGCGGCGCACGGGGCCGGCGGCGGCGGCGGCCGCCGCCGCCATCGCGCTGGGCGTCGCGCCGCTGATCGCGATCCTGCCCGAACCGGGCGCGGCGGGCCCGGCCTTCGCCGCCTCGCCCGAACAGCAGGTCGCGCTGCAGATCCGCGCCCAGGGCCGCCTCCAGGGCATGCGCCCGAGCCGCTGAGGCCGCCGCCCCCGCTCAGACCCGCAAAACGAACCGACCGGCGCGGGCCGCCCCGCGCCGGTCGCGTCGCTCATCGCGCAGGGCGGGCGTGCCGCCCACCCCGCCAGTCCTCAGCCCGCCGCGGCGGCGTCGAGCCCGCGCAGCACGTCGGCCACCAGGTCCTCGGGCGCTTCCAGCCCCAGCGACAGGCGCACCAGGCCGGGGGCGATCCCCAGCTCCAGCCGCTGCTCTTCGCTCAGCCGCTGGTGGGTGGTGGTCGAGGGGTGGGTGACCAGCGATTTCGCGTCGCCGAGATTGTTGGAGATCTTCACCACCTCGAGCGCGTTGAGGAAGCGGAACGCCCCCTCTTCGCCGCCCGCGACCTCGATGGCGACGACGGTGCCGAAGCCGGACATCTGCTTCTTCGCCAGGTCGTGCTGGGGGTGATCCTCGCGCCCCGGATAGAGGACCTTCACCGCGGCGCCATGCGCGGCGGCGGCGTCGGCCACCTGCGCGGCGGCGCGGGCCTGCGCCTCGACCCGCAGGTGCAGCGTCTCGAGCCCCTTGAGCATCACCCAGGCGTTGAACGGCGACAGCGCGGCCCCGGCGTGCTTGATGTAGGGCTCCAGCTCGCCGCGGATGAACTCCTGGCTCCCGAGCACGATGCCGCCGAGGCAGCGCCCCTGCCCGTCCACGTGCTTGGTGGTGGAGTAGACGACCACGTCCGCGCCCAGCTCAAGCGGCTTCTGGAACAGGGGCGTGGCGAAGACGTTGTCGATCACCAGCCGCGCGCCGACGGAATGCACGATCTCGGCCACCGCGGCGACGTCGATCAGCTCCAGCGTCGGGTTCGAGGGGCTCTCGATGAAGGCCGCCTTCGTGTTCGGGCGGATCGCGGCGCGCCATTCATCGAGGTTCGGGCCGTCGACCAGCGTGGTCTCGACCCCGAAGCGCGGCAGCAGGGTCTCGACGATATAGAGGCACGACCCGAACAGCGCCTTCGAGGCCACCAAGTGATCCCCGGCCTTCAGCTGGCAGATCAGCGCCGCGTGGACGGCGGCCATCCCCGAGGCGCAGGCGAAGCCGTCCTCGGCCCCCTCCAGCAGCGCCATGCGCTTTTCGAACATGCCCACGGTGGGGTTGCCGTAGCGGGCGTAGATATAGCCCGGGATCTCGCCGGTGAAGCGCGCCTTGGCGGTCTCGGCGTCCGGGTAGACGAAGCCCTGGGTGAGGAACAGCGCCTCGGACACCTCGCCGAACTGCGAGCGGTCGACGCCGCCATGCACCATCTGGGTCCGGGGGCTGAGCGTGCGGTCGTTGGAATCGGTCATCGGGTTCATATCGGGGGGCGCGCCCCCGCTCCTCGGCTCTGGTCCCGACCGTGAGATCGGGAAGGAACCGGGCGCCTGCCCGTCGACCCGACCTTTTAGCGGCATGTTTACCGTGGCCCGCAATCCGGTCACAAATCGCCACGGCCGCGGGTCTAGGCCCGCGCGCGATCCCCGTCAACGGGAGATTCCCGGGGTTTCACAGGGTTTTGGCGGGATATCCGTCGAATTTTCACCTTGTTGAAACCAGTCTGTCGTCAAATGCAGGCATTCGAGCGTCGTAGCAGCGGTTCTCGGACAGCCGGGGGCCGCGCCTGATCCCAGGGGGTGCGTGGTCCATGACCATGATCCACGTGACGGCGAGACCCGGCGGCCTGGCCCTGCGCGCATCCTGCGCCGGGGGCGCGGGCGGCGCGCGGGCGGCCTGCCCCGGCCCGGAGCTGCACGGCGCCGACGCGGCCGAGGGCGTGGCGCGGGCGCTGGCGGAGCTGCCGCGCGGCGCCCCGGTCACGGCGCTGGTGCACGGGTTCCGCTTCGACCCCGACTCCCCCGACAACGATCCCCATGCCGGCCTGTTCCACCCCGCCGACCCGCGCGGCTGGCCCGCGGGGCTGGGCCACGGGGCGGCGGACCCCCGCGCGGGGCTGTGCATCGCCTTCGGCTGGGACGCGCGCGGGCGCGGCGCCCCCGCCGCGCCGGGACTTCCCGACGTGGGCCTTCGCGACATGGACCGCCCCGACCTGGGCCTTCCCGATCCGGGACTCCCCGACACGGGACGCCCCCACACGGGCCTTCCCGACACGGGCCTTCCCACCGCCGAGCATCCCCGTTGCGCCCCCCCGCGCCCCGCCGATCCGGCGGGGCGCATTTTTCCCCCCGGCCCCGCGGCGCCGGACCGGCCCGGGGGCCTGCGCGCGGGGCTGCGCCACCTCGCCGGGGCCGCCCTGCGCGCGGCGCCCGACCTTGGCTTCGCGCGGGCCTGGCGGCGGGCCGAGGGCGCGGGGGCGCAGCTCGGCGCGCTGATCGAGGCGGTGCACGACGCCCGCCCCGACCTGCGGGTCAACCTGCTCGCCCATTCGCTGGGCGCGCGGGTGGCGCTGCACGCGCTGCGCGCCCCGGGGGCCGGGCGGGCGATCCTGCTCGGCGCCGCGGTCCATGCCGAGGAGGCCCGGCGGCTGATGCCCCCGCCCCGTCCCGCCGGACAGGGCGGCGGCCCCGAGGTGATCAACGTCATCTCCCGCCGGAACGACCTGTTCGACCTGTTGTTCGAGGCCGCCGCCCCCGCCGGGCGCGGCGGCGCCCGCGCCGCGCTGGGCCGCGCCGGGCTGGGCGAGCGGCGGGCGGACTGGATCGACCTGCAGCTCGACGGTCCGGCGCAGGAGGCCTGGCTGGCCGCCCGCGGCCACGCGCTCGGCCCCGCGCCGCGGCTGCTGTGCCACTGGGGGTTCTACGAGCGGCCGGGGGCGCTGGCGCTCTGGGCCGCGATGCTGCGCGGCGGCGCGGCCTGGGCGCCCGAGGCGCTGCGCCGCGCGGGGGCGCCGGAAACGGTCGCCCCCCGCTGGGCCGCCTATGCCGCCGCCGCGCGCCGCCGCCCGGCCGGGGACGCGACGGGGGCCGAGGAGGACTGGGGCGACGCCACCGCCTGAGGCGCGGCCCGGGGCGCGGCCCCGGGCGCAGGTCGCCGCCGGGCCTGCCGCGCCCCGCGCCCCGGCCCGCCCCCCTGCGCGCCGCCTGCCCGGCGCGGCGCGGCCGGGCGGCGCGGGGGCCTTGCGCCCCCCAAGCCCGGCCGCCACGCCCTCCTCGCCTCCCCCTCACCGCCGCGCGAGGCCGCCGCCCCTTGCCCGGCCGCCCGCGCCGGTCCACCCTGCCGCCTCCCGCAATCGCCGCCGGAGGTCCCCATGCAGGCGCCCATCACGCTCTATTACTGGCCCACGCCGAACGGCTGGAAGATCTCCATCGCGCTCGAGGAGTTCGGGCTGCCCTACGAGACGAAGCTGGTGAATATCGGCCGGGGCGAGCAGTTCGAGCCCGCCTTCCTCGCGATCTCGCCCAACAACCGGATGCCCGCGATCACCGACCCGGAGGGCCCGGACGGCGAACCGGTCTCGCTCTTCGAATCCGGGGCGATCCTGCAATATCTCGCCCGCAAGACCGGGCGCTTCTGCGGCGCGACCGAGCGCGCGCGGATCGAGGTCGACCAGTGGCTGATGTGGCAGATGGGCGGCCTCGGCCCCATGGCCGGACAGGCGCATCACTTCCTGCACTACGCCCCGGCGATGGAGCCGTCGAACGACATTCCCTATGCCAAGGACCGCTACCGGGGCGAGGTGAACCGCCTCTACGGCGTGCTCGACAAGCGGCTGGCGGACCGGGAATTCGTGGCCGGGGACTATTCCATCGCCGACATGGCGATCTGGCCCTGGGCCTGCCTCTGGGCGCGGCAGGAGCAGGACCTCGGCCAGTTCCCGCACATGGCGGCCTGGCTCGACCGCGTCTATGCGCGCCCGGCGGTGCAGAAGGGCCGGGCCCTGCACAAGGAGCTGCGCAAGGGCGCCGACCAGGACAAGGAGGCGCAGAAGGTGCTGTTCGGCCAGAAGGCGCGCTGACAAGGCGCGCAAGGGTGAAGGGCCGCGGCGAAAGGGGGCCGGGGGATGCCCCCCGCCCCATTCGCGGCCCCGTCCGCACCCCCCTCAGCGGCGCATCAGCCGGAACACCTCGGACGCGCCCCAGCCCGCGGTCAGCGCGATGAAGATCGACAGCAGGCCGTAGGCCGCCGGGCTCTCGCGGCTCAGCGCATAGAGCCACCGCTCCAGCCCCACCTTGCGCACGGCGATGTCGGTCTCGAACACGTCCTGCACCTCCTGCTCGCCGAGCAGGAACACCCGGGCGCGGTAATCGCCCTCGACCAGGTTGGCGGGCAGGTTCACGTCGACCGCGAACAGCGTGTCCTCCACCACCTCCACCGCGCGCGGAAGCTCCACGTAAAGCCCCTCGTTCCGGCGGATGCGGATCACCGCCTCGCGGAAGCTCTCGGGCTCCGCCACGCCCTCGGGCAGGTACAGCAGGCTGACCAGCTGGTTGATGCCGATCCGGTGCTTGAGGTCCTCGCGGAAGCTCAGGATCTCCTCCACCGGGTGCGAGGAGGCGACGGCGTAGAAGCTCGGGGCCTCGTCGATCAGCACCTCGTCGGTATTGGCCCAGACGCCCGCCACCCGGTCCTTGCGCCGCACCAGTTCGGGGGCCGAGGGGCCGGCGATGGTGACGATCACCTGCAGCGGCTCGTCCGAGGGCGCCGTGCGCTTGACGGCGCCGAAGACGAAGATCTGCGAGCCGGAGAAATCCGCGGTGATCGAGACGCGGTTCTGCGACAGGGCGGCGACGATGCTGCGCCCGGCGCCCTCGGCATCCAGCGGGTCGGCCTGCGCCTCCGCCTCCTGCGCCGCGACGCCGGGGGGCTGGGCGAGGGGCAGCGCCTCGCGCGCCGCGTCCGCCGCGGCCCCGGCCGCGTCGCGCGCGGCGTCGAGCGGCGCCTCCAGCGCCCCGGCGGCGGCGTCCAGCGCCTTGCGCGCCTCCGCCCCGGCGCCTTCGCCGTCCTGCGCCGCGCCCGCGCCGGCCAGCGCCACCAGGATCGCGGCGAGCCCCGCCGCCGGCGCCCTCATGCCCCGCTCCTGGCGATGGAATAAAGCTCCTCGGGCGTGGCCACCAGGTCCCAGGCCAGCTTCAGGCAGACCAGCAGCACCAGCGCGGCGAGGGCGAAGCGCATCTGCTCGGCCTTCAGCCGCATCCCGAGGCGGGCGCCGAACTGCGCCCCGATCACGCCGCCGATCAGCAGCAGGACCGCGAGGGCGACGTCCACGGTGTAGTTCTCGGTCGCGTGCAGCATGGTGGTGACGGCGGTGACGAACAGGATCTGGAACAGCGAGGTGCCGACCACCACCGCGGTCGGCATCCCGAGGATGTAGATCATCGCCGGCACCATCACGAAGCCGCCGCCCACGCCCATGATCGCCGCCAGCACGCCCACCATCAGCCCCACGCCGAAGGGCGGGATCGCCGAGATATAGAGGTTCGAGGCCCGGAACCGCATCCGCAGCGGCAGCCCGTGCACCCAGTTGTGCCGCTTGCGCTTGCGCCGCGGCATCCGCCCCGAGCGCGCCCGGCGCAGGGCCGCGAGGCTCTCGATGAACATCAGCGCGCCGATGACCCCGAGGAACAGCACGTAGGCGAGGCTGACCATCAGCTCCACCTGCCCCATGGCGCTGAGGATCGAGAACAGCTGCACCCCGAGGAACGAGCCCAGCACGCCCCCCGCCAGCAGCACCAGCCCCATCGGGATGTCCACGGTCTTGCGCCTCAGGTGCGCCAGCACCCCCGAGGCCGAGGAGCCGACGATCTGCGTCGCCCCCGTCGCCACCGCGACCGCGTGGGGAATGCCGATGAAGATCAGCAAGGGCGTCATCAGGAAGCCGCCGCCCACGCCGAACAGGCCGGATAACAACCCGATCACCCCGCCCAGCCCGAGGAGGAGAAACGCGTTCACCGACACCTCGGCGATGGGCAGGTAGATCTGCATGGGCCCTCGTGATGCGCAGGGCCCGGCGCGCCGCGCGGGCGGCGGCGCCGGGGCGGCCCGTCGCCGGCAGGTCCGGCGGGGCCGTCCCAGACTCGGCCCGGCGGGGGGGCGGTGTCAAGACGCCTGTTGATTGAGCGATCAATCAAGCGCGCAGGGCCGCGCTGCGCCCCCGCCTTGCGCAGCGGTCGGGGCGGCGGCGCAGGGGCGGGCGCGCGGGGCGGCGGAGGGCCGCCGCGGGCGGCCTGGCCCCTGCGGGCATTCTCGCCGCCGCGGGCGGGCGAGGCAACCGGCAAGGCGGGCGGGACAGCGCCGCGGGGGCGCAGGCCCAGCCGCGGCGCGCCGATCGCGCCGCGCCGGCGGACCCGGCCGGACCGGCGCCCGCCCGGCCCGGATCAGTCCCCGTCCTGCCCCAGGCAGGGATAGCTGTCGACCAGCGCCTTCCAGACCAGCACCCGCGCCTCTTCGCCATGGGCGTCGGAGTTCGCGGCGAGGTAGTCGATCACCAGCTGGCGGGTCCCTTCCTGGGTGACGCCATCGGGGGTGCAGAACCCGACCGCCTGGCGCAGCACGGCCCCGGCATCCTCGCCTTCCTTCACCGCGCCGCCGCGATAGAGCAGGATCAGGCCGCCGAAGCCGATCCCCTCGATCGCGCCGAGGATATAGGCGTCGCAACTGGCCGACTCGACCGGCGAGGCGCCGGGCTTGCAGGCGTCGAAGAGGTCCGCGCCCCGCAGCGGGCCCGCCTGCGCGTGGACGGGCGCGAGCATGGGCGCGAGGCAGACCAGCATCGCCCCGAGAAAACTGTTTCTCATGGTAATTCCCCAAAGAACTTCACGGAACGCCCCAACGGGCGCCCCGGCATCTTGCGCGAATTGTCAGCGTCCCGCCAGTTCCGCCCGCCAGGCCGCCCAGGCCTCGGGGGTGTCGAGGTCGAGCCGCGCCGCCCGGCCCGGGGTCGGCACGTCGGTCACGAACTCCTCGTTCGCGCGCAGGATGTCCCGCGCGCCCTCATCCCCCGACAGGCGCGAGAGGCTCTCGAAGAACCGCCGCCCGAACAGCACCGGGTGGCCCGGGCGGCCCTCGGAATCCACCGCCCGGCAGATCGCCCGCCCCTCTCCCGGATCGAAGGCCGCGAGCAGCCGATCCACGTGCTCGGCCCCCACCTCGGGCATGTCCGCCAGCGCCACCACCGCGGCGTCCATCTCGGGGCCCAGCGCCGCAAGGCCCGCGCGGATCGAGGACGCCATGCCCTCGGACGCCTCGGGGTTCTCCACGATCTTCACCGGCAGCCCCTCCAGCGCCTTGCGGCGGCGCGCATCGCCGGGGCGCAGCACGGCCCAGACGCCGTCCACCCCCGATTGCAGCAGCGCGCGCGCGGCCCGGCGCAGGGCGGGCTCCCCGGCCACGTCCTCGACCAGCTTGTCGCGCCCGCCCATGCGGCGCGAGGCCCCGGCGGCGAGCAGGATCGCCGCCGCCTGCGGGCGCTCCGGCGCCGCGGCGCCGCCCGAGCGGGGCTGGGGGCGCGAGGGGATCTCCTTCAAGAGGCCCCCGACGCCCATCCCGGCGATGTCGGAGGCGCTGATCTCGATCCCGCAGACCAGCCGCTCCAGCACCCAGTCGACGCCGTTGAGCGCGGGCGAGCGCACGCAGCCCGGCAGGCCGACGACGGGCCGCGCGGCCCCCGCCTCGCCCGGCAGGGTCCCGAGGAACATCAGGTTGCCGGGATCCACCGGCATCCCGAAACGGTCCACCGTGCCGCCCGCGGCCTCGACCGCGCCGGGGCCGACATCGCGCCTGTCCGACGTGGCCGAGCCGCCGAGGATCAGCGCGACATCCCCGGGCAGATCGCGCAGCGCGCGGGCCAGCGGGGCGGCGGCATGGGGCACGCGCACGACCTGCGACAGCTCGACCCCCAGCGCGGTCAGGCGGGCGCGCACGGCCTCCTCGCCCTTCTCCAGCAGGGATGGCTTCAGGCCCGGGGTCTCGGTCAGGATCAGCCCCGCGCGCCGCAGCCGCGGCGGGCGTAGGCGGATCGGGCGGGCGGCGGCCGAAAGGATCGCGCAGGCGTCCTCGACCGCCGCGCGGGGGGCCGCGTAGGGGATGATCTTCACCGTCGCCGCCATCTGCCGCGGCCGCATCCGGGCCTTGTCGGGAAGCGTCGCGATGGTGATCGCCTCGTGCAGCGCGTTGACGGCGTTCACCGCCTCCGCGTCCACCTCCAGCACGCCCCCGGTCAGGGCGTAGAGGTTCAGCCGCCCCGTGAAGGGCGCCGACATCGACAGGCAAGCCGCCTCGGGCGCCGGGGCGAAGGCGCGGCCCACAACCTGCGCGGCCTCGTCCTCGTGCACGTCGTCGTCGCCGAGACGCGCGGCGATGATCTCGACGAACCCCGCGGCCTCGAGCGCGGCGATCTCCTCCGGGCCCAGGCGCAGGCCCTTCTTGAGCTTGCGCGTCCCGGCGGTGAGGGAATGGGCGAGGATCGCGCCCCCGGCATCCCGGAGGCGGGTGGGTCCGAAGATCACGCCGCGTCCTCCGCGGGTTTGAGACCGGGGCGCGTCGCCGGGCGGCGCAGGCGCTCGGTCACCTGGGCGATGATCGAGGCGGCGATTTCCGCCGGCGTCTTGGCGCCGATGTCGAGGCCGACCGGCGCGTGGATCCTGGCGATCTGCGCGGCGGTGAAGCCCTCGGCCTCGAGCCGCGCGACGCGCTTGGCATGGGTGCGGGTCGACCCGAGACAGCCAAGGTAGAAGCAGTCCGAGGCCAGCGCGATGCGGATCGCCGGGTCGTCCAGCTTCGGGTCATGGGTCAGGGTGATGACGGCGGTGCGCTCGTCGAGGCCGATCTTCTCCATCGCCTCGTCCGGCCAGTCATGCAGGATCGCCTCGCCCGGGAAGCGGGCCTGGGCGCCGAAGGCCTCGCGCGGGTCCACCAGCGTGGCGTCATAGCCCATGATCCGCGCCATCGGCATCAGCGCCTGGGCGATGTGGACGGCGCCGACGACGGCCATGCGCAGCGGCGGGTTGTGGACCCCGAGGAACCAGTCCTCCTCGGGCGTGAAGCCCGACTTGTCGCCATCCATCGCCGCCAGCGCCGGGGCGGCGAGGGGCGTGGCGTCGTCGCGGTACACCAGCCGCCGCGCCCACGTGTCGGGATGGACGGCGTAGACGCAGGCGCGGCGCTCGGCCCTCGCCTGGGCCAGCTCCTCGACCAGCGCCTTCGCCGGGCCCTGGCCGATGCCGATGGGTTCGACCAGGATGCGGATCCGGCCGCCGCAGGCGAGGCCCACGGCGAAGGCGTCGTCGTCGGACACCCCGAATTCCACGATCCGCGGGGTTCCGTCCTCCAGCGCCTCCAGCGCCTCGGCCACCACCGCGCCCTCGACGCAGCCGCCCGAGACGGAGCCCATGATCTGCGCCTCGTCCGAGATCGCCAGCTGCGCGCCCGCCTGGCGGGGGGCCGAGCCCCAGGTCTGCACCACGGTGGCGAGGGCGGCGCGGCGCCCCTCGGCGATCCAGCCGAGGGCGATTTCGGGGATGCGGTCGTGATCGGCGGCGGCGGACATGGGCACGGCTCCTTCGGCGCGGATGAGGCGACGGGGACGATGGGACAGGGTGACTATGGGGCGGGACGGGGCCCGGGGAAAGGGCTGCGAAAGGTGGAGATGCGCCGCGGCGGGGGCGTCCGCCCGGCCGCGCGGGTCGACCGGGCGGGATGGCGGCGCGGCGGGGACGCGCGGCCCGCGCGCGGCATGGTCGTGCGGCCCGCACGCGGCATGGGTCGTGCGCAGGCGCGCGCGGCATGGGCCGTGCGCAGGCGCACGCGGCCTGGGTCGTGCGCAGGCGCACGCGGCCTGGGTCGTGCGCTGGCGCGCGCGGCATGGGTCGCGCGGCCCGCGCGCGGCACGGCGTCCCGCGCGGATTGACCGATCCCGGCCGGGACGCCATCTCGGGCGGCATGTCCCCGCTCCGCCCCCTCGCCGCCCTGCTGGCCTGCGCGCTCTGCGCCCTGCCCGCCCCGCCCGCCGCCGCCGACTGGCGCGCCGCGCGCTGGGACGCCGCCCCTGAACAGGCCCGCGCCGTGGCGGGCCAGGCGCAGGAGATCGCGCTCGGCTATGGCGGCGGCCTCACCGCCCGGCTGATGGGCGAGGAGCGCGTCGCCGGCCGCGTCTTCCGCGCCCTCTGGCAATTCGACGCGGGCGGCCTGCGCCAGGTGTTGATGGAGCGGCGCGGCCCCGACGCGACGCCGGGCGACGCGCAGGCGGTCCTCGCCGCCCTGACCGGGGCGCATGGCCCGCCCGGGCTTCTGTGCGACGCGCCGCGGGACCGGGTGCGGGCGGCGGCCTGGCGGCTGCCGGGCGGGGTGCTGCACCTCGTCGCCTTCGACTGGACCGGCGGCCCGGCCTTCGCGCGCAGCGCCGCCGACCTGCTGCGCCCGGGCGAGCGGGAGATCCCCGCGCCCCCCGCCGCGCCGCGCCCGACCCTCTCCGAGCGGATCGCCGCGGAGGCCGCCCGCGCGCTGGTCGATGAAAGCCCGCCGGGCGCGCGGGGCGGGCTGCACCGCCGCAGCCAGCCGCGCCGCCTTCTGCTGCGCTGGCACGACCCGGGGGCGGAGCGGCTGATCGGCGCCGCCTGCCGTCCCGCGGCGGAGTGAGGGCGCGCCCCCGCACGCCCTCTCCCCCCGGGGCCGGCATCCGGCGTCCCGCGCCCCCACGTGCGCGCATCGCCGGTCGTCGGTCGCCGGACCCGCGGCCGCGCGCCCCCACGCGCGCGCGGCCGCCGGCCTCCGCCCCCGGGTCCCTCCCGGGTCCCCCCGCGGGCCCCGGAAGGGCGCGGCTCAGCCGAACAGCAGGTCCTCGGGCGCCTCGCCGCGGGCGATGGCCGGGTCCACGTGCATCAGCTCGAGCGTGCCGTGATCCATCTCCAGCTCCACCCCCGGCGCGGCGATGGACAGGACCCGCGGCATGGTCAGCCCCTCGGACGCGGGTTCGAGCTCGAAATGTACGATGCCCGGGCCGGATTCGTCGTAGAACTCGATCGGCGGCAGCGGGCGCTTGCCGACGAAGCGGTCATCGGCGGCGACGTCGAAATGGTCCTGCATGGTCGTCCTCCCCTCTGTCCGCGGCGCAAATGCCGCAAGGGAAGGATGCGGCGCGCGGGCGCCGGGGTCGCGGCGGAAACCGGGCGGTTTCGGCGCTGGGATGAGCGCGGCGTGAATGCCGCCCCGCCTCAGCCCTTCTCGAGCAGCCCCATCAGGCGGCGCTTGTCGCCATTGTCATCCGGCTTGCCCAGCGCGTCGGCGAAATCCTGCAGGCTGTCCACGTTGTGGCAGGCGCGGAAGCTGTCCACGTTCGGCAGCAGCGCCTTCACGCCCCCCGCCTTCGGCGCGAACCCGTCCCAGCGCAGCAGCGGGTTCAGCCAGATCAGCTTGCGCGAGGACAGGTGCAGCCGCTCGGCCGCCGCGCGCAGCCGCTCCGGGTCGTCGCGGTCGAGCCCGTCGGTGATCAGCAGCACCACCGCCCCCTGCCCCAGCACCCGGCGGGACCAGTCGCGGTTGAACTCCTCGAGGCAGGCGCCGATGCGGGTGCCCCCCTCCCAGTCCTGCGCCTCGGCCCCCGCGGCGCGCAGGGCGGCGTCGACGTCGCGCGCCTGCATGTGGCGGGTGATGTTGGTCAGCCGGGTGCCGAAGGTGAAGGCGTGGACCTTGGCCCAGCCCGCCCCCTTGGCGTTGGCGGCGGCATGGAGGAAATGCAGCAGCATCCGGCTGTAGCCCGACATCGACCCCGAGATGTCGCAGAGCGCCACCAGGTTCGGCCAGCGTTCCCGCCGCGCCCGCATCTTCAGCTCGTGGATCTCGCCGCCATGGCGCATCGCGTCGCGCATGGTCGCGCGCCAGTCGGGGCGGCGGCCCTGGGCCGAGGGCCGGGTGCGGCGCGACTGGATGGGTTTGACCGGCAGGCGCAGCTGGGCGATGGCGCGGCGGGCCATGGCCTGCTCGGCCGCGGTCATCTGCTCGAAATCGAGGGTCTTGAGCTTCTCGTCGGCCGAGAAGGTCAGCGTCGCGTCGATCTCGATCTCGCGCCCCTCCTCCTCCTGCTCCTTGATCGGGGGCGGCGGCTGGTCGGCGCCTTCCAGCAGCGCCTCGGCGGCGCGCTTCTCGGCGTCTTTCGGCTTGTGCGGCTCGGCCACGCCCCGGACCATGGGCGAGAGCATGGAGATCATGTGCTCGAGGAATTGCGGATCGCGCCAGAACAGGCGGAACACCTGGCCGTAAACCTGCCGGTGCTCGGGCTTCGAGATGAAGCAGGCGGCGAGGGTGTGGTAGAAATCGCGCTTCGAGGTGAACCCGGCGGCTTCGACCGCGCGGATGGCGTCGGTGACGCGGCCGGGGCCGACCGGCAGGCCCGCATTGCGCAGGGCCCGGGCGAAATGGATGATGTTGTGTTCCAGCTTCCCGTTCTCGGGGATGCCCAGGTCGGCGAAATCAGCCATCTCGTTTCCTTGTCGTCGCCCGGCGCGCGCCGGGCGGTCAGTCCTGGGGCGGGGCGCAGCGGCGCGCGCGCATCTTCCGGGTCAGCGCCCAGGCGGCCAGCCCGCACAGGGCGAAGACGGCCAGGCCCGCCAGGACGCTCGTCAGCCGCCCCAGCCGGTCGCGAAGCGCTTCGCCCGTGAACGCGGACGCCGCCGCGGCCGCCGCCCGGGGCGCGCTGAAGGCCAGCGCGCCGCCGAGGGTCCAGCCGGCGAACAGCGCAAGGCAGCCGAGCATGATGAGGAAGAGCGACGCGGCGCCGCCCGCGGCGGGCCGCCCGGCGGCCTCCGGCGCCCAATCGGCGACCGTGGCCGCGGCGATGATCCCGACAAGCGCGAGGATCTCGCCCCTGGTCATCTTGCGGCGTCGCGTCTCGAAGCGCCTGAGCCAGTCCATCCGAAAACCTCCCCGCCGTTCTTACGCGGGCTCGAGCGACCTCTTGGCCTCTTCCAGGATCCGCGTGGCTTCAGAGCCCTGGATCTTCGCGATGTCATCCTGGTACTTCAAGATGGCGCCCAGGGTGTCGGCGATGACCTGCGGCGACATCTGGATGGCGTCGAGCGCCACGAGGCATTTCGCCCAGTCGATCGCTTCGGCCACGCCCGGTTTCTTGAACAGGTCCTCGGTCCGCAGGGTCTGCACGAAGGCGACGACCTCGCGCGACAGCGCCTCCTGCGCCTCCGGGGCCTTGGCCATGACGATCTCCAGCTCGCGCTCGAAATCGGGATAGCCGACCCAGTGATAGAGGCAGCGGCGCTTCAGGGCGTCATGCACCTCTCGGGTCCGGTTGGAGGTGAGGATGACGATGGGCGGCTCCTCGGCCTTCACCGTGCCAAGCTCGGGGATCGTCACCTGGAAGTCCGACAGGGCTTCGAGCAGGAACGCCTCGAAGGGCTCGTCCGTGCGGTCGAGCTCGTCGATCAGCAGGATCGGCGCGCCGCCCTCCTGCGGGCGCATGGCCTCGAGCAGCGGGCGGGCGATGAGGAATTCGTCCGAGAACAGCTCATCCGTCAGGCGCTGGCGGTCGGCGCCGCCCCCCCCGACTCCTGTGGCTTCGGCGGTGCGGATGGCGACCATCTGCGCCGGGAAGTTCCATTCGTAGACCGCGGAGGAGGCGTCGAGGCCTTCATAGCACTGCAGCCGGATCAGGCGGCGGCCCAGCATGGCGGCGAGGGCCTTGGCGATCTCGGTCTTGCCCACGCCCGCCTCGCCCTCGAGGAACAGCGGGCGGCCGAGCTTGAGCGACAGGAAGGCGACGGTGGCGAGGGCGCGGTCGGCGACATAGCCCACATCGGCGAGGCCGGACTGCATCTCGTCGATTGAGGCGGGGATCTGGGTCAAGGGTCGGCTCCTGCTCGCGGCGGTCGGGTCGGGAGCAATGGAAGCGCTGCGCCGGGCCGGGTCAACCCCGCCTATGGCGCCGGGGCGGGGCGTCGCGGGGGCTGAAACGGTTTCGCCCTTGCCCTTGTGGGGGGAGGGGCGGCCGCCCTCGGAGGGGGGCAAGCCCCCCGCTCGGGCGCCCGCGCCGCGCGGGGCGCGGCGGGCGCGAGGGAGCGGATGGGGCGAGGGATGGGCCGCGCGGGGCGGGGGGGGAAGGACGCGGCAGCTTCCGTGAGCGCTTTCAGGTCAAATGAGCCGCGGCGAATTTCTAGATGCAATGATTTCAGACAGTTGAGGGGATACCATTTCACTCCACATGAGCCGATTTGGCCGTGAAGGAGGCAGGAACGCGAAAGGCCGCGCGAGCGGCCTTTGGAAAAACTCAATGATTTCAATGGGCCCTGTGCGCGTCGCTCGGGCGCTTGGCAACTATTCAGTTGCCGGTTGCCTTGCCTCGATGACCTCAAGCACGGCATCCACATCGCGCAGATCGGTACGGCCAGCCTGCCCACCAGGCGCTGCGAACAGCCCTGAAGACGCAACGAAATCCAGCATGGCCAAGACAGCGGTATGGTCGATGGTTCGCCCTGCAATCCTATCCTCGGATATCACTGGCTTACTGCTTTCCGCTTGCGCTTTGCAGAGCTGTTGCAGCAAGTGGACGGTCGCATCATAGGCGGCAACGGCCAGTTTTCTCTTTGCATCCTCATCAAGTGCCTTTGATGATGCGCGCCCAACAAGCCAGTCAATACTTACATCCATTCCATTGGCTATTGCAATCAGAGCATCAAGTCCGGGCCTGCGCGCGGCCTTCATCTTCATGTAGCTCTCTAGCGTACTCTTAGGCAGCCCGCACAGTTCGGCCATCGCTTGGATGGTCACGCCTCGCTCAACCCTCAGCTGGTGCAGCCTGAGCACAAGTTCGGACGGGCTGGACTCGTCATGCATTGGCAACCACCGTTTTGCACGCCTAGCATACGATCCGATGTAACTCCGGAGGTATGTCGGTTCAATGTCAGTGCCTAACACAGGAATGTGCGCAAACCAAGCTCGCTACCAGCGGGCACGAGCCGCTTTCATCCTGCGGGGTACGACACTGACCGAATGGTGCAGGGAAAACGGCACGCATATTCAGAACGTGCGGGATGCCTACTTCGGTCGTTGGCGGGGTCGGAAAGCGGACGCCCTCATTGCCCGAGTGGAAGCCGAGGTCAGCAAGGGTCGCGCATGAAACTCTCCGTCAGAGTTATCACCGGATTGGATGGCCTTCCCACAACACCATTCGGTGCGCGGAAGTGGCTGGCCCGGAACAATATTCCGTACTCCGAAGAAGCCGGCCGCTTCGTCTTCTCCCTCTCCGACCTGCCCGACGACGTTCGGCGCGCCTACCTGGCGCGCGACCTGTCGGAGAAGACCCTGCACCCCGGCGAGTACGACGACGAAGCCCACACGCGGTTCCTGGCGGCGTCCCCTTGGGCGCGGGGCGAGGCGGAGCGGCGGGCGGCGATGATGCGCCTTCTGGTGGCGCCGGGCGCACCGACGGCATGGGCGGACCGGCTCGCCCTGGTGCACGCGAAATTCGGCGTTAAAGGGGCCTGCCTGGCCTCGTTGAAGCGGTACTTGAAGGCGGTGCGCGGCGTGGATCCGATCAACTTCGCGCCCGCCCTGCTTCCTGACCGCAAGGGCGGATCGGAGCGCAAGCCGATCACGCCGGATGCGTGGTCCTTCTTCATGACCACGGTGCAAAAGGCGGCCCCGGACTTTCCGCTTCAGCAGGCGTGGCGCGACGTGCGCGACGTGGCGGCGAAGCGCGGGTGGGACTGGCCGTCCTACCCGACCGTGAACCGCCGCTGGCATGAACTGCCCCTCGCCCAGCAGCTTGTCGCCCGCCACGGGAAGGACGAGGCCAACCGCCGCCTGGCGCAGCCCGCGCTTCGCGACAAGAGCGGCCTTGGCGTGCTCGAATGGGTGTCGCTTAACGGTCGAGACCTCGACTTTAGGGTCCATTATGGAGACGGTCAGCCGGTGCAGGCTACTATCCTGTTACTGGTGGACGTGGCGTCCAACTACATCCTGGATTTCGAGGTGTCGAAGTCCGAGAACGCCCCCGCGACCGTGCGCCTGATCCGGCGGACCTGCGAGCGCTACGGCATCTTCGACCGTCTCTACACCGACAACGGGTCTGCTTTTGCGGGTCATCTTGTGGCCGGAGGCAGTGTGCATCGCTTCCGCAACGCAGGCGCGAAGCTTCAGAAGGTCCGGCCCCTCGGCATCTGCGATCATCTCGGCATCAAGCTGCACTTCGCCCTGCCGAAGAACGCGCAGGCGAAGATTGCAGAACGGACCTTCGCCGCGCTTTCGCGCGTGATTGACGACCGCCCGGAGTTCGCAGGAGCGCACACGGGGCATAATCCTGGCGAAGCTCCTGGCGGTGATCCTCGCCCGGTTCCAATCGAGTTTGCGCAGGACGTGCTTCGGCGCGAAGTGCACCGCTACAACCGCGAAACCGGGCGCCGGTCTCAGGGCGCGCGCGGCCGTTCCTACCAGGCGGTGTTCGAGGCGGGGTTGTCCGCCCGGCGGCGGCGGCAGCCGACGGCGCGCCAGCTCTACCTTGCCGGGCTGATCTACACGCCTGCCGCGGTGGATCGCTGGGGGCGGGTCACGCTTGATGGCTGGACCCATGGCGGGATGGAGACGCAGGACGCCCTTATGAAGCACCACGGCGACGGGCGGCGGTTGCTGATTGGCCGTGATCCTTCGGATTTCTCCGCGCCAGCGCGCGCATTTGACGAAGACGGGCGCCTGATCTGCGAGGGCATCGAGGCGATCAAGCCCGGCGCATATGGCAGTGCGGACGGCATTCGCGACGCCGCGCGGAATCGCAAGGCGGCGCGGGACCTGGTCGCCCGCGCGGACGCGGCCAACGCCTGCCTGGACGAAGACGCCTTTGAGGCGGCGCTGGCGGACCTTCCGGCGCCGTCCCCCCAGGCGCCCGGACCGGAGCGGGTCGTGGCGGGACGGTCCGGCGGACCGTTGCGCGACCTGCCAGCCAAGGCGGTCCAACGGAGCGAGCCTGTCGAAATGATCCCCGACGAGATGTTGAGAAATCAAGATTCCGCCATCGCCGCACGTCTCGCGGCCATGGGGAAGAAGGTGGTCTGAGAGGCGCGGCAACGCCCCTCAGACCGATGCGCGCGGGCCAAGCCCGCACCCACAAACGGAGGAAGATATGGCAGAAGTCGTGAGGCTTGGAAAGCCGGAGGCGCCCCCGCAGGCGCAGCCCGGCGGGTTCGTGATGACCGAGACCGCCGCGGAAATTCTCAGGTCGTTGAACCTCGTCCGCTCCGGCGCGAACGGGGGCGTGACGATGATTTCGGGCGCGCCGGGCATCGGCAAGACCGAAGCGCTGCTTCACCTGTGCGAGGAGCTCGGCGCCCAGGACGCGGTCTATCTGCGGGTCGCCAAGGGCGAGGGACGCCCGTGGAACATCGCCTACAACCTGTTGAACGCCATGGGCTTTCATGAAAGCGCGCTGTCTTCTTACGGCTCCCTCACCCAGAGGCGCGAATACCTGGCGCGCATCGTCGGCAAGTCCTGCATCGTCCTGGTGGACGAAGCGCAGAACCTGCACGAGTACGACGGCAAGTCCCGGCTGATGGGGGCGGGGTTCGAGTGGCTGCGGGCCATGCAGGAGGAAGGCGGCTTCGCGCTGGCCTTCATCGGCGACACGACCCTTTCGCCGATCATCGCCGACATGCCGCAGCTGTGGAGCCGGATGCGCCGCCCGCTGACGCTCAAGAGCGTGGGCGCGGGCGACGCGGCGCTGTTGGCCGCGCGCTGGGGCGTGACGGACGCCAAGGCGCTCGCCGCCCTGGACGCGGTGGCCCGCGGGCGCGGCAGCCTGCGCACCGTGGTCAACGTTCTCGCCGCGGCGGCGGACTTCGCCGGGGGCGCCGCGCCGGACGGCGCCGCGATCCGGGCCGCCATCCTGGCCGAGGGCCTGACCATGAAGGGCGGGCCGCAGGCGTCGCGCCGCAGCAGATGACGTGAGGAGATGACCATGACCGACGCCGACAAGATCGACGCGCTCCGCAAGGCCCTTGAGGCCGCGGCGCAGGGCGCGACCATCATGACCGAGACGCTGTAGAATGCTCGGGCCTGGCAGGAGCACATGGAACGGGATGCGACGGCCCTCCTGTTGGAAGACGCCGTGGAAACGCCCGCCGGTTCCGTGCGGCCCTGGCTGTTCACCAAGACCGACGCGGACGGGACGAAGTCCTTCCATGCGTCTTCTGTCCGGGCGGTTGACCTTACCCTTGCCGAGGGCGCAGGGCGCCAGCTGAGCGGCGCCATCGCGTTCGCCCTCGGGGTTCTGGCTGACGCGACCGAAGCGGAGGACGCGGAATGAACTGCGTAGTCGAAGAGGTCCGCAGCCCCATGTTCACGTTCGTCTCGAACCCCGAGTTCACCCACGCCGTTCAGGTCCTGGTTCCCGTCGATGACGGCCACCAGGAACAGGTCTTGCAGACGCGCTTTCGCGCCCTGAGGGACGATGAGGCCGCGGCCTTCGGCACCTCGACCTCCGGCGGCGTCAGGGAGTTCCTGCGCGCGGTGGTGCTTGGCTTCGAAGGGGTCGTGGACTCGGGCGGCGCGGCGCTCGCTTCGGACGCCGCTCTGATCGACCGGATGCTGTGCACGCCCTTTATCCGCATCGCCCTGATCCGGGCCTATGCGCGGGCGCTGAGCGCGACCAGGATGGGAGAGGCGGCATGACCATCACGAACAAGCAGAAGGCGCTTCTGCACGTCGCCAAGGCCAAGCTCGGGCTGGACGAAGACGTGTACCGGCTCGCGCTCTTTCGGCTGGCGGGCGTGACCAGCTCGACCGAGCTTGACCAGGACGGGTTCGACGCGGTGATGGGGTTCTTCGAGCGGAACGGGTTCGAGCCCACGCGCCGGACCGGCCCCGACTATGGCGACCGTCCCGGCTTCGCGAGCCGCGCGCAGTGCGAGCTGATCCGCGCGCTGTGGGCGGAGTGGAGCGGGCGCCCGGACGGCGCCGGACTGGAAGCCTGGCTGCGCCGCTGCTTCAAGGTGGACAGCCTGCGGTTCCTGACGGCGGCGGAGGCCCCGCGGGCGATCACCGCGCTCAAGGCGATGAAGCGGCGGCTTCGCGCCGCCGCCGCGGGCTGAGGCCCGGAACGCGAACAGGGGCGGCGCGACCGACGCGCCGCCCCTCGGCTCTCAGAGCCTCTGAGAGGCCCGCTGACAGGCCTTCTCCTCTCCGGGTGGGTCGCCCCGCGAAACTCCGGCGCTCCGTTTAAAAACGAAGATTTGCCGTTTAATCGCGCGACGCCGCCCCGCGGCCTCTTTCGCCGCCCCTCTCGCGCCCCGACAAGCCGCCTTCCGCCCCGCTTCATCCCGCCTTTCGCGCAAGCCCTTGCGGGTCGAACGCGAAAAGGCGGGGCGGCATTCTGCGCTTCAAGCAACAGCGCAGGAACAGAGCATGGACCTCACCGGACCGAACCTCGAACTGGCCTTCAAGGGCTTCCAGACCGTCTATCGCGACAGCTATGACCGGACCCCGGTTCATCACGAGCGGGTCGCCATGACGGTCCCCAGCTCGGCCCGCGATGAAACCTATGGCTGGTTCGGCCAGTTCCCGAACCTGCGCGAGTGGGTCGGGCCGCGGCATGTTCACAGCCTGTCCACCTCCTCCTTCACCATCCTGAACCGGACCTTCGAAAGCACGGTCGAAGTTCCGCGCAACACCATCAGCGACGATCGGCTGGGCATCTTCAAGCCGATGTTCGCCGAGATGGGCGTGACGGCCCGGACGCATCCCGACGAGCTGCTGTTCTCGCTGCTCAAGGACGGCTTCACGTCGGAATGCTACGATGGCCAGTACTTCTTCGACGCGGACCACCCGGTGGTCGACGCGGAAGGCGACACCGTCAGCGTCTCCAACACCGATGGGGGCGGCGGCGCGCCCTGGTTCCTGCTCGACACGTCGCGGGCGGTGCGCCCGCTCATCTGGCAGGTGCGCGAGGATTACGAGTTCCAGCGGCGCGACCGCCCGGAAGACGACGACGTCTTCTTCAACGACCAGTTCCTGTACGGGATCCGCGCCCGTGTGAACGCCGGGTTCGGCCTCTGGCAGCTCGCCTATGGCCCCAGGCAGACTCTCAACGCCGCCGCCTATCAGACCGCGCGCGCCGCGATGATGTCCTTCCGCGCCGATGGCGGGCGCCCGCTGGGCGTGCGGCCGGACGTCCTGGTGGTCCCGCCCTCGCTCGAAGGCGCCGCGCGGAAAATCCTCAACTCCGAGCTGGGCGATGGCGGGATGACCAACGAATGGAAGGGCGCCGCCGAGCTGATCGTGTCGCCCTTCCTGGCCGACTGATCCACGGCGAACTGCAAGGACCTCCGCGCATGACCGAACTGTTCCTCGCCCGCTTCGACAGCGAACTGGGCGCCCCGTCCGAGAACGGCGCGCCCGAATGGGTTCACCTCCTGCCCGCGGGCGAGATGACCGGGCGCGATGGCCGCCGCTATGTCCTGCGCGACCCGCAGGCGCTGGTGAACGACTTCGAAGCCGGGGGGATCGACCTGCCGGTGGACTACAACCACCAGAACGACACCAAGGCCAAGGGCGACGCCGCCCCCTCCGGTCCGATCCCCGCCGCGGGCTGGATCAAGGAGCTGAAGGTGGCGCCGAACGGGATCTGGGGCCGGGTCGCCTGGACCGAACGCGCCCGGTCGCTGATCGGCGCGAAGGAATACCGCTATCTCAGCCCGACCTTCTATCACATGAAGGACCGGAGCGTGGTGCGCCTCAAGGGCGCCGGGCTGGTGCACAACCCGAACCTGAACCTGGTCGCCCTGGCGTCGGAGGACGGCGCGCCGGCGGAGGGCATGTTCGCCCGCCTGGCCGAGCTGCTGGGCCTGGACGCGATGGCGGGCGAGGGGGACGTGTTCGACGCGGTGGCGGCGCTTCTGGAGGTCGCCGGGCGCGACACGTCCGAAGGGGCTTCGGCGGCGGCCAACGCCGCGGCGCCCGACCCGTCGCGCTTCGTGCCCATCGAAGCGGTGCAGAGCCTCATGGAAGATCGCAAGCTCGAGCTTGCGCGCGCCGCCCAGGAGCGGGCGGAAGCGAAGGTCGAAGACGCCTTCCGCCGGGGGTATCTGACGACGCCCATGCGCGAATGGGCGCTGGCGCTGTGCCTGAGCGACGAAGACAGCTTCGACACCTTCATCAACAGCGGCGCCCCGGCCTATGCGCACCTGACCCGCCGCACGGCGCCTGCCGATCCGCCCGCGCGTCGGAGCGCCCGGCCCGCGTCCGAGGCCGCGGCGGCTGTCTGCGCCCAGCTCGGGCTTGCGCCGGATGCGCTGAGCGACTGAACGCCGACCGTGGGTCGGGAAAGGCATGGTGAGGTCGGCGCCCCGTGCCGAACGTCCGAAAACGGGCCGGGCCCATATCCCGGTGCTGCGATGCGCTGGCGGAGAGGGTACACGAAATGCGGGACGAACTGAAGTCGGGCGACGGCGGGGGGCGCCCCGCGGCCCCGGCGCCCGAGCTGAAGGACGCCGACCCGCTCGCCGCCGACCTGGCTGAGGCGCACGAGCTGGCGGGCCGCCTGACAGGTATTCTTGCGCGGCTTGCAGCCCGCCTTTCCAGACCCGTTCAAGACGGTCTTGAACAGCCCGGCGCCGGAAGCTTCGTCGGGCGCAGGAACGGCGACTGGCGGGCGCGAGGCTGGCGTGGCCGTCCGTCCCTGCTCGACACCGACGCCGAGCTGAACGCCTTCGTCCGCGACCGGGTGGACGATATGACCTTCAAGGAGCTGGCCCAGGACATCGCCCGGGCCTTCCCGCCGGAGCGCCGCGTGTCGGCAAGCTCGCTTCACCGCTGGTGGCATCGCCAGCGCAAGGCGCGGGGTACGGGCCAATGACGCCGCCGCAGGCCCGCAGGCCCTGCCTGCCCGAGAGGGCCGAGGGCGTCGCCCCCGTGCGCGCCCCGGCCCAGGTCGCCCCCTTCGTCGATGCGCTGGGGGAAGACCACGCGATCCGCTTCCTGCTGAACTTCGGCGGGGCCGAGCTGACGATTCCCGCGACGCCTTCGCCGCGCGGGCGGCTGCAAGAGACGCTTGGAGCGGAGGGCGCCGAGGCGCTGGCCGCCGCGCGCGACCTCCTTCCGCGCCGGATTCCCCTTGCCAAGCCCTGGCTGGCCCGCACCCTCGCCGCCCGCGGCATGTCCACCGCCCAAATCGCCCGCACTATCCTCGCGTCGGACGTGTCGGTCCGCGCCTGGCTCAAGAAGACGCGCGGGCGCTGACGCCTCCGGCGCTCTCTCGGGTTCTCGGCTGTGGACGGCTGTTCTCGGAAATGCCCGGCTCAGGACGGCTGAAAGCACGGGTCAACTGATATGAAAGCAGACAGCGCCCGCGCCGCGCGGGGCGCGGCGGGCGCGAGGGGGCGGATGGGGTGCGAGGGATGGGCCGCGCGGGGCGGGGGGAAGGACGCGGCAGCGTCCGGGCGGGCGGGGCGTCGGCAAGCGCAGCGCAGGCGCGCGCCGGCCGCTCCCCCCCTGGAACCCCGGCCCGCGCCCTTGCCCTCCGCGCCGCGGCCCCGTCAGACCGACCGCCCCGCCGCCCGCCCCGAGAAGATGCAGCCCCCGAGGAACGTCCCCTCGAGCGCATTCCACCCGTGATAGCCGCCGCCGCCGAACCCCGCCGCCTCTCCGGCCGCGAACAGCCCGTCGAACACCTCCCCGTCCGGCCGCAGCGCCCGCGCGCCGACATCCGTGTGCAGCCCCCCGAGCGTCTTGCGCGTCAGCACGTTCAGCCGCACCGCGATCAACGGGCCATGCGCCGGGTCCAGGATCCGGTGCGGCTTGGCCGTCCGCACCAGCCGGTCGCCGCGATAGGCCCGCGCCTGCCGGATCGCGATCACCTGCGCGTCCTTGGCGAAGGGGTTGTCGATCTGCGCATCCCGCGCCTCGATCTGCGCGCGCATCGCCGCGGCGTCCAGCGGCGCCTCCGGGACCAGCCGGTTCATCCCCGCCACCAGCTCCTCCAACCCCTCGGCCACCACGAAATCCGCGCCCTTCTCCTTGAACGCCTCCACCGGCCCCGGCGCCCCCTTCGCCGCAAGCCGCGACCGGATCACCTCCGCCCATTTCCCCGAGGCGAGATCGGGGTTCTGCTCGCTCCCCGACAGCGCGAACTCCTTGGCGATGATGCTCTGGGTCAGCACGAACCAGCTGTGCTCATGCCCGGTCGAGAGGATCCGGCGCAGGGTGGCCATGGTGTCGAACCCCGGAAGGCACGGCGCCTCCATCCGCCGCCCCAGCGCGTCGAACCACAGGGAGGACGGCCCCGGCAGGATGCGGATCCCGTGGGACGGCCAGATCGGGTCCCAGTTCTCCAGCCCCTCGCAGTAATGCCACATCCGGTCCTCGTTGATCGCCCCGGCCCCGGCGGCCTTGGCGATGTCGACCATGCGCCCGTCGACATAGGCCGGAACCCCCGCCACCATCCTGCGCGGCGCCTTGCCGAGCCGCGCCTCGGGCCAGCGGGCGCGCACCTTGTCGAAATCGCCGCCGATGCCGCCCGAGGCGAGCACCACGGCGCCCGCCCGCGCCTCGAAATCGCCCACCACCTCCCGCCCCGTCGGGGCGCCGATGGGGGCGTCGTCGGGGGCCAGGACCGCGCCATGCACCCCGGCCAGGCGCCCGCCCTCGACCAGAAGCCCATCCACGCGGACCCGATTCCGAAGCTCGATCCGCCCCGCCGCCTCATGTTCGGCCAGCCGCCGCGCGAAGGGCGCCACGACGCCCGGCCCCACGCCCCAGGTGACGTGGAAGCGCGGGACGGAGTTCCCGTGCCCGTCCGCCGCGCCCCCGCCCCGCTCGGCCCAGCCGACGACGGGGAACCAGCGCATCCCCATGGCGTGCAGCCAGGGCCGCATCTCGCCGGCGGCGAAATCGAGATAGGCCTCCGCCACCGCCCGCGGGTTCGCATCCTCGCGGCGGTCGAACGCGGCCGAGCCCATCCAGTCGATCGCCGCAAGATCGCGCCCGTCGCGAATGCCCATCCGCCGCTGCTCGGGCGTGTCGACCATGAACAGCCCGCCGAGCGACCAGTGCGCCTGCCCCCCGAGGCTCTGGCGCCCCTCCTGCTCCAGCACCAGCACCCTGCGGCCCCGGTCCGCCGCCTCGGTCGCGGCGACGAGGCCCGCAAGCCCCGCGCCCACCACGATCACATCCGCAGCATCCGCCATCCCAACGCCCTCCCCGCGCCATTTGCGCGACAGGCTAAGGGCGAAGACGCGCCGCGCCCAAGCGCGGATCGCGATGACGTGGCGGCGCCCCGCGACCACGCCGCGCAAACGAAGGGGGCGCGCCCGGCCCGGGCGCGCCCCCTTGAATCCACCTGCCGCGGCGGCGCGTTACAGCAGCACCGCGCCCGCCAGCCCGAGGAACACGAAGAACCCCACCACGTCCGTCACCGTGGTCACGAAGGTGCCCGAGGCAAGCGCCGGGTCCGCCCCCACCTTGTCGAGCGCGATGGGGATCAGGATCCCCGCCAGCCCGGCCACCAGCAGGTTGACGATCATCGCCGCCGCCAGCACGCCGCCGAGCATCGGGTCGCCGAACCACAGCAGGGTGATGACCCCGATCAGGATCGCGAAGGCGACCCCGTTGAGCAGGCCCACCAGCGTCTCGCGGCCGACGATGCGCCACATGTTGGCCGCGGTCAGGTCGCGCGTCGCGATGGCGCGCACCGCCACCGTCAGCGTCTGCGTCCCCGCATTGCCGCCCATCGAGGCGACGATCGGCATCAGGATCGCCAGCGCCACGATCGCCTCGATCGTGGTGTCGAACATCCCGATCACCAGCGACGCCAGGATCGCCGTCAACAGGTTCACCGCCAGCCAGGGGAAGCGGGCCTTCACGATCTCGGTCACCTTGTCCGACAGCGACTCGTCGCCGACGCCGGCCAGCAGCTTGAGATCCTCTTCCGCCTCCTCGTCCAGGGCCTCCATCGCGTCGTCGATGGAGATGACGCCGACCAGCCGCCCGTCCTCGTCCACCACCGGGGCGGACATCATGTGGTACTGGTTGAAGGCGTAGGCGACGTCCTCCTGGCTCGTCTCGGCCTTCAGCACCCGCATGTCGTCGCGCGCGAGATCCTGCAGCTTGCGGTCGCGCCCGGCGCCCATCACGCGGGAGAGCGGCACCAGGTCCACCGGCTTCAGCGCCGGGTCCACCAGGATGATGTCGGTGAATTCGTCCGGCAGGTCGTCGCGCGAGCGCAGGTGGTCGATCATCTGCCCCACCGTCCAGAACGGCGGGGCGGCGACCAGCTCGCGCCGCATCAGGCGGCCGGCGGTGTATTCGGGGTATTCCAGCGCCTGCTCGACCGCGGTCCGGTCCACCGGGTCCAGCGCGTCCAGCACCGCGTCGCGCTGGTCGTCCTCGAGGTCGGCGACCAGGTAGACGACGTCGTCCGCGTCCAGCTCCTTGGCCGCGGCGGCGAGGTTCTCGGGCTCCATCGCCTCGAGCACGTCGTCGCGCACGTCGTCCTCGAGCTCCGAGAACACGTCCGGGTCGAGATCGCCGCCGAGCAGCCGCACGGCCGCGGCGCGGTCGTCATGGCCGAGCTGTTCGAGAAGATCGGCGAGGTCGGCCGCGTGCAGCTCCTCGACCTCGGCGAGGAGGGTCTCGCGGTCCTCGGCCTCGACCGCGGCGCGGACGCGCTGGACCACCTCGCGCTCCAGTGCGAACTCGTCCTCGGGCTCCTCGCGCTCCTCCGGCCGCTCCTCCGGCGCCTCGGTGTCGATCCGGGCGGAAAGCGCCTCGGGCGCGGCGTCTTCCGGCTCGGGGGCGCGGTCGGGGCGGTCGGTCATGGGCGCCTCCGGGCGAGAGAGGGGGAATGCAGGCCGCGCGCGACAGGACGACGGGGGGGTCGCCGCGCGGCGCGCCGGACGCAAGAGAGGTAGCGCCGGGGGCGGGCGAAGGGAACCCCGGCGCGGCGGCGCGCGGCGGTTTTTCCCGGCCCGGGCGGGGGCGAGCGGCGAGGCGCCGCACGGGCGGGGCGCGGGCGGCGCAAGCGGCGCGGGACCGGCGGGCCGCGGCGCCCGGATGGCGCGAGCGGCGCGGGGGGGGGCGCGGGCCGGCGGGGCGGATGGACCGGGCGACGCGCGGGGCCGCAGCGCGGGGGCCAGGGGCGGGGCGCCAGGGGCGGGGCGGCAAGGGGCGGGGGCGCGCATCGGCGCCCGGGCGACCGCCCGCCCCTGCCCCGCGGCGCATCGCGGGCTTGCCTGCGCGCGCCCGGCGCCCGAGGGTGCGCGCGGCGGCCCCCGCCCCCGCGCCCGGTCGGCGCGCGCCCGGGCCGCGCCGACCGCCGCGCCCGCCGCGGCCCCACGCTTTGCCGGAGACCCCCACGCATGATCGCCCGCGCCCCGTTCCTCGCCCTCGCCGCGCTCGCCCTCGCCGCCTGCGCGCAGGTCGCCCCCGACGCCGCCGCCCCCGACGGGGCCGCCGCCGCGCCCGCCCCCGCCTCGCGCTTCGAACCCGGCGGCGGCCCGGTCCGCGTGCTGCGCCTCGATGTCGAGGGGCAGGACCTGGTCGGGCTGTGGGAGGGCGTCTACACCCCCTACGACCCGATGAACAACGACCACCTCGGCGCCCCCGCGGGCTGGACCGGGCCGATCAGCGGCGTCAACGCCCTGCTGATCAACGAGGTCGAGGGCAATATCATGCGCGGCCGGATCATCTGGACCCCGACCGAGGGCGAGAAGCCGGCGAGCCAGAACTGGACCTCGGCGATCTCGCATCGCGGCGACGCGCGCTTCATCGGCTCGGTGATCTTCCTGAAGGAACAGGACGGGGTGAAGTTCCTCGAGAGCGACCTGATCCTGCCCGACGGCAAGGACTACCTGCACCGCTGGGTGAAGACCCAGTGACCGCGCGGGCGGGGGGGGAGGCTCCGCCGGACGGAGAGACGGGCGCCGAGCTGCGCGCCCGGGCCCTCGCCGCCCAGAAGGCCGGCCGCGCGGCCGAGGCGCAGGCGCTGTGGCGCGCGCATCTGGCCGAGGCCCCGGATGACGCGGGCGCCTGGGCCAATCTCGGGGCGCTGCTGCGCCGGGCGGGGGCGCATGACGCCGCCGCCCTGCACCACCGCCGCGCGGCGGAGCTTCTGCCCGGGGATGCGCGGATCCTCGCCAACCTCGCCAATGCGCTGGCCGATGCGGACCGGACGGCCGAGGCGCTGGACGCCCGCCGCGCCGCCGCCGCGCTGCGCCCGGACGATCCCGCCTTCCACGCCGCGCTGATCGGCGCGCTGCGGGCGGATGGCCGCCACGCCGCCGCCGCCCGGGCGCTGGAGCAGGCGCGCGCCCGCTGGCCCCAAGACCGCGGGATCGCCGCCGAGACCGCCCGCGCGGCGCTGGCGGCGATGGACTGGGCGGGCGCCGTGCAGGCGCTGGCCCGCGCCCGGCCGGAGGGCGTCGCGGCGGCGCCGCGCAAGGACGGCGCCGACGGCCCCATCCACGTGATCCCCGAGGGCGGCGCGAGCGAGCTGCTGCTCGCCGCCCGCGCCCTGCCCGCCGCCGCCGCGCGGCTCGGGGCGCTGCGCCTGCCCTGCCCGATCGCCTGGCAGGGGACGCTGGCGCGGGCGCTGGCGGGGGCGCCCGTCTCGTTCTGCGCCCCGGATGAGGCGGCGCCCCCGGGGGCGCCGCTTGTCCCGCTGCTCGACCTCCTGGCGCTGCCCGGCGCCGAAGGGGGGACGCCGCCGCCGCCGCTGGACCTCGCGCCCCCCGGCGCGGACGCGCCCCCGGCCCGCGAGGGGCGCCCGCTGCGCGTCGGCCTGCTGTGGAACCCCGAGGGCGCCGCGCGCCGCGCCCCGCCCCTCGGGGGCTTCGCGGCGCTGGCCGAGACGCCGGGGATCCGCCTCTTCAACCTCTCGCCCGGCCCCGCCGCGGTGGAGCTCGAGCGCAGCGCATGGGCGGCGCTGATCCCGAACGCGCCGCCGCTGGACGCCCCGCCCCCCGGCGCCGCGCAGGGCGCCGGGTTCGACGAGCTGCTGCGCGCCGCCGCCGGGATGGACGCCGTGGTCGCCGCCGAATGCGCCGAGGCCCACGCGGTCGCCTCCATCGCGGACGGGCCGCCGGTCTTCACCCTCGTCCCCGCCGATGCCGGCTGGGCGCTGGCGGGGGAGTCGGATCGCACGCCGTGGCACGAGACCATGCGGGTGATCCGCCGCGCCCCCGGCGCCGACTGGCGCGACGCGATCACCGAGACGCGCGCCCGCCTCTCCCGCCTCGCACGCCGCCGGGGCTGAGCGCCGCTGCGCGCGCCCCCGCCCGCCGCGCCGCGCGGGCGCCCCGCTTGCAACGGGCGCTGCGCCCGACGCGCGGCCCCGGCCTCAGTCCACCCAACCCGCCTCGCGCGCCGCGGCCTCGAGCGCCGCGACATCGCCCGCGCGCATCGCCCCCTGCTGCGCCTCGATCCAGTCCACGGGGCGGTCCCACCAGCGGACCCGCAGCAGCGCCGCGACCTCCCCCGGCGCAAAGCGCATCCGCACCACCCGCGCCGGGTTGCCGGCGACCACCGCGTAATCCGGCACGTCGCGGGTCACCACCGCCCGCGCCGCCACGATGGCCCCGGCGCCGATCCGCACGCCGGGCATCACCGTCGCCCCGTCGCCGAGCCACACGTCCGGGCCCAGCTCGGTGTCGCCGCGCGCGCCGACCTCCTCGGCATAGGCGCCCATCGTCTCGGGGCGGAAGATAGCGAAGGGATAGGTCGAAATCCCCCCCATCGGGTGATTGGCCGAGGCGGTGATGAAGCGCACGCCATGGGCGACGGCGCAGAACCGCCCGATGCGCAGCCGCTCGGGCGCGCCGGGATGGAGATAGGGCGCGAGATGCGCCGCCCAGTCCGCCACCGCCCCGAAATCCGAGGCATAAGCATGGTCCCCGACCTGCCAGTTCGGGTGGTCGATGACGCGGGAGAGGTGGACGACATTGGGATGTTCATCGCCGGTCGGCAGCATGATGGGATGACGCGCGGCGGCGTCGAGAAACGGTCGGGCCATGGGGTCCTGCTTCCTTGAATGCTCCTGGGAAAGGGCGGTCGGGAATCAGGCCTGGTCCATCGTCTCCTCCATCGGTTGAGGCGCGCAGGATGGGGCGCCCGGGGCCGCGGCGCAACCGCCCCGGGCCGACGCCGCGCCGCCCCCGCCGGGGAGGGCGGCGCCGGTCAGTCCCAGTCGGGCGCGATCTCGGGCATGTTCACCATGCGCCCGTCGGGCTTCGCCAGCGCCGAGATCTCCTCGACCTGCGCCGCGGTCAGCTCCAGCTCCTGCGCCGAGAGGTTCTCCTCCAGCCGCCCGCGATTGGCGGTCTTGGGGATGGCGATCGCGCCGCGCGCCAGGATCCACGCGAGGCAGACGGCGGCCGAGGTCGCCCCGTGCTGGGCCGCGATCCGCTGCAGGACCGGGTCGCCCGGCGCCTCGCCCCGCGCCAGCGGCAGGTAGGCGGTCAGCGCCATGCCCTTCGACGCCAGCAGGTCCAGCATCGGGGACTGGTCGAGATAGGGATGGAACTCCACCTGGTTCACCGCCAGCTTGCGGTCGGCCAGCGCGGTCACGGTCTCGACCTGGGCGCGAGTGAAGTTGGACACGCCGACATGGGCGCAGAGCCCGTCGGCCGCGAGGCGGCAGAGCGCGGGGATCGTTTCCCCGAGGGGAACGGTCTTCGAGGGCCAGTGCAGCAGGATCATGTCCGGCTCGAACCCGAGGGTCGCCACCGAGTCCTCGGCCGCAGCGCGCAGCGCATCCGGGGCATGGTCGTCGGGCCAGATCTTGGTGGTGACGAACAGCGCGTCCCGCGCGACGCCCGAGGCGCGCACGCCCGCGCCCACCGCGGCCTCGTTCTTGTACATCCGCGCGGTGTCGACATGGCGGAAGCCCGCGCCGATGGCGGCCGCGGTCATGTCCCGGGCCTCGTCCCCCTCCAGCCGCCAGGTGCCGTAGCCGAGGGCGGGAATGCGGGCGTCGCCTGCGTCGATGATCTTCATGGGGCGCTCCTTGGCCGGGTCGGTCAGGGGCGCAGGCTGGACCGCCGCGCGCGCGAGGGCAAGGGGAAGCTCCCCTGCCCCCGCGCGCTTCGCTCAGCGCAGATGCGCGTTGAAATGGGCGATGGTCTGCGCCCAGGCCAGCTCGGCCGCCGCCGCGTCATAGCGGGGGGTGCTGTCATTGTGGAATCCGTGGTTCACGCCCGGATGGATGTGCGCCTCATAGGTCTTGCCATTGGCCTTCAGCGCCGCCTCGTAGGCGGGCCAGCCCTCGTTGATCCTGGCGTCCAGCTCGGCCAGCTGGATCAGCAGCGGCGCCTTGATGCGCGGCACGTCCTCGGCCCGCGGCTGGCGGCCATAGAAGGGGACCGAGGCGCCGAGCTCCGGGTACGCCACCGCCAGCGCATTGCACACGCCGCCGCCATAGCAGAAGCCGACGCAGCCGATCTTGCCCGTCGTCGCCTCATGCGCCAGCAGCCATTCGAACGCGGCGAAGAAGTCGTTCATCAGCTTCTCGCGGTCCATCGAGCGCTGCATCGCCTTGCCGTCCTCGTCATTGCCCGGATAGCCGCCGAGGGGCGACAGGCCGTCCGGGGCGAAGGCGATGAAACCCGCCTTGGCGACCCGGCGGGCGACGTCCTTGATGTAAGGGTTCAGGCCGCGATTCTCGTGCACCACCACCACGCCGGGGGTCTTGCCCGTCGCGCCGGTGGGGACCACCAGGTAGCCCTCCACCTCGCCATGGCCGTTCGGCGAGGGATAGGTCTCGTAGGTCGCCTTGATGTCCGGGTCGGTGAACTTCACCTGCTCGGCGATGGCGTAATCGGGGCTGAGCATCCCCAGCAGCGCCGCGGCGGTCAGACCGCCCACGGCGAACTTGCCCGCGCGGTCGAGGAACTCGCGCTTGGTGATCCGTCCATGGGCGTAGAAATCGTAGAGGTCCAGGAGCTCCTGGTCGAAATCGGCCGCCGTCAGGCGACGGCTCGGGGTCTCGGCGCCGTCCATCGTTTCTCTCCCGTTCGGCCGGCATGGGCGCCGGCGCCGGGAATGGTGCGCCACGCGCGGCGCGCGCGCGGATCACGATGACGCGAGAGGGGTCCGCCCAGGCGCCCGGGCGCTCCGGCGCTCGACCTCCAGCCGCTGCAACCGGCGCAGCACCGCGGCGCGCATCTGCGGTTCGGGATCGTCGTCGAGCCAGGTCAGCAGCTTGACCGGGGCGGTCCAGGGGAAGGTCGCCGCCAGCAGCGCCCAGCCCGCATGCGGGCCGAGGCGCAGCTCGTCGGCCAGGCGCTGCAGCTGGTCGGCGAGCGGCGAGAGCGCGTCGCGCAGCACGGCGTCGAGCGGCGCGCTCCAGGCCGCGAAGTCGCGCGCGAAGACCGGCGCCTCGCGCACCCAGCCGCGCAGCAGCGCCAGGAAGGCGCGCGCCCAGCGGTCGATCCGCTCGGCCGCGGGGGCGGCGCGCAGGCAGATCGGGGCCAGCTGCGCCTCCGCCTCGGCCACCCGGTCGCGCAGCACGCGGATGAAGCCCGCGCCGCCGGGCGCGGCGGCGGCCTCGGCCAGGCCCGGGGCGATCCCCAGCGCCTGTGCGGCGGAGGCCGTCAGGGCCTGGTCGTCGGGATAGATCAGGCGCTGGAAGCGCAGCAGGTCGAGCACCCGCTCATGCAGGTCGCGTCGGTCGGACACGCTTGAAGAGGAGATCATGCAGGGGTCCCCGGTTGTGACGACCGCGGGGCCGGACCGACCCCGCGCGCCGCGGCGGCGCCGCGGCTGGACCCGGGTGTAATTCGAAGAACGGGTATTTACCAACCGCGCTGGCAATTGCTCACCCCGATTTCCCACAGAATGGAAACCATCTGTTTTTAAAAGTATTCACTCCAGTCCGGCGCGACCGCCTGCCGGGACGCCCCGGGGGCGGCGGCCCGGGAAGCAGCCCGGGAAGCCGGCCCGGGGCGCCGGAAGCCCCCCGCGCGCCCGCGCCGGCGCCGCGGGCGCGGAACGCGAAAGGGCCGCCGCGGTTGCCCGCGGCGGCCCTTCCTCCTGGCTCCGTCGCGCCCCTCGGGGCGCGGGGATCATCAGGCGATGATCTTGGAGACGACGCCCGAACCGACGGTGCGGCCGCCTTCGCGGATGGCGAAGCGCAGCTTCTCT
>NZ_JBOCEF010000041.1:0-45699 GCF_050586345.1 Rhodovulum sp. DZ06 | reverse complement strand
CGGGGGGGGGGGGGGGGTTTGAGGGGGGGGGTGTGTTTGTTTGGGGGGGGGGGGGGGGGAGGAGGGGGGGGGGGGGGGGGGAGGGGTCCACCCCCCCTCCCCCCCCCCCCTCGCGCTCCCCCCTCTCCATCCCGCGGCCGGGCGCCCGGTTGAGGCGTGGCGCGTCGGAGCGTCGCCTGGAACGGCAGATCAGGGCTTTTAGGGGAACCGAAGGGATCCTGCTTTGAAGCGCCTGAAGGGAGGAACCTCCCTTCAGGTCGCAATCCCAAGCATGGGTCGGGCTGCGGCCGCATCAAGGACAAGCCCGCTTCGCGGGTCGCTCCGCGATCCTTGACCCGCCCCCAGCCCTCGCGCGGAGAGGCACGCCGGTCTCCCTTGAGTCAGCGAACGAAGACAAGGGGGTCCAGGGGGTCACCCCCTGGTCGGGGGGATCGGGGGGCGGAAGCACCCCGCAGCGGCCGCCCCAAAGCCGCCGTCAGTCGATCAACCCCATCGCATGGAAGCTCGCCACCCGGTCCTTGCCGACCACGATATGGTCATGCACCGCGATCCCCACGGCCGCGCAGGCGCGCTGGATGCGGCCGGTCATGTCCACGTCGGCGTCCGAGGGCGTCGGATCGCCCGAGGGGTGGTTGTGCACCAGGATGATGGCGCTCGCGTTCAGCTCAAGCGCGCGTTTGACAACCTCGCGCGGATAGACCGGCACGTGGTCGACGGTGCCGACCTGCTGCGCCTCGTCGGCCACGAGGATGTTCTTGCGGTCGAGGAACAGGATGCGGAACTGCTCGATCGGCTCATGCGCCATGCGCTGGCGGCAATAGGTCTCCAGCGCCTCCCAACTGGTGATCGCGTCGCGGTGGAGGACCTGGGCCTGGGCGAAACGGTGGGCGGCGGCCTCGACGATCTTCAACTCCTGCACCACGGCGTCGCCGACGCCCTGCACCTCGGCCAGGCGGCGCGGGGCGGCGGCGACGACATGGTTGAAATCTCCGAAGGCGTTCAGCAGCCGCTTGGCCAGCGGCTTCACGTCCCGCCGCGGGATGGCGCGGAACAGGACCAGCTCCAGCAGCTCGTAATCGTGCAAGGCCGCCGGGCCTGCGCGCATGAACTTCTCCCGCAGCCGGGCGCGGTGGCCCAGCTGGTCGGGGATCGGCTCCTTGCGAGGCGTCGGCGCGGGCGCGTCCGCCGCCGCCTCGGCCTTGTCGAGCGCGGCCATCAGCGCGGCCTCGTCCTCGGCCGCCAGCAACCCCGGCAGCGGCGCCTCGGCGAGGCCCTGGAGCGCGGCGCGGCGCGGTCGGTCTGACATGGCTGAACCCTCCCCCTGCGGGAAAACATCAGCCGCCAGCTTCGGCAAGCTTGGTTAACAAACCTTCACCACAGGGGGGGGAATAACGGAGATCCGCGCGCCGCCCGCGGGCTGTCGCGCGTCAGCGCGGGCGGGCGGGCCGCCGGCGCCCGCAAGGGCGGCAGGGCCGCATGCCCGCAAACAGAAGGGGCGCGCCGCACCCCGCGACGCGCCCCCCACAAACCACGATGACGCGCGCTTACTTCGCCGCGGCGCGGCTCGCGGCGATGTAAAGCTCGCGCAGGCGGGCCGCCATCGGCCCCGGCGCGCCGGTCCCGATCGCCACCCCGTCGATCTCCACCACCGGGGTCACGAAGGACGACGCCGAGGTGATGAACGCCTCGGCCGCCCCCTGCGCCTCCTCCACCGTGAAGGCCCGCTCCTCCACCGCGATCTGGGCGCCGAGCGCCTGCTCGCGCACCGCGGCGCGGGTGCAGCCATGCAGGATCTCGTTCGACAGGTGCCGCGTCACCAGCGTGCCGTCCTGCTTCACGATCCAGGCGTTGTTCGAGGTCCCCTCGGTCACGTACCCGTCCTCGACCAGCCAGGCGTCATCCGCCCCGGCCGCCTTCGCCTCCATCTTCATCAGCGACGGGTACAGCAGCTGCACCGTCTTGATGTCCCGCCGCCCCCAGCGCAGGTCCGGAGCCGTGATCACCTTGGCCCCGCGCTTGGCCAGCGGGCTCTCGATGATCGCCTTGGCCTGGCTGAACAGCACCCAGGTGGGCTTGATCCCCTCGGACCAGCCGAAATCGCGGTCCCCGTCCGACCCGCGCGAGCACTGGAGGTAGATCATCCCCTCCGTGAGCCCGTTGCGTTCGATCAGCTGCCGATGCACCTCGATCAGCTCCGCCTCGGGCATCGGCGCCGGCATCTTCAGCTCGGCGCAGGAGCGCCCCAGCCGCCGGTAATGCGCGTCGAACTCCACCAGCTTGCCGTCGAGGATCGTGGTGACCTCGTAGACGCCATCCGACATCAGGAAGCTGCGGTCGAAGATCGAGACCTTCGCCTCTTCCTCGGGCACGTATTCGCCGTCGACATAAACAATGCGGGACATGCCGCGCTCCTTCTCTCTCTCAGCCCCAGAGGGCCGGCGCGGGCGGATGCACCCCCGCGTCGTCATACTCAAGCGCCGCCTCGCGGTCCTCGGCCAGCAGCAGCGGCCCGTCGAGATCGGCGATCTCGGCCCCCTGCGCCACCAGCACCGCGGGCGCCATCGCCAGCGAGGTGCCCATCATGCAGCCGACCATCACCTGGTAGCCCTCGGCGCGCGCCGCATCGCGCAGCGCCAGCGCCTCGGTCAGGCCCCCGGTCTTGTCGAGCTTGATGTTCACCATGTCGTACTTGCCGCGCAGCCCCGGCAGGCTGGCGCGGTCATGGCAGGCCTCGTCCGCGCAGACCGGCAGCGGGCGGGCGATCTCGCCCAGCATCCCGTCGGCCCCGGCGGGCAGCGGCTGCTCCACCATCGCCACGCCGAGCCGCAGCAGCGCAGGCGCAAGCTCGGCGTATTCCTCGGCCGTCCAGCCCTCGTTGGCGTCGATGATGATCTTCGTCTTCGGGGCGCCTTCGCGCACGGCCTCGAGCCGCGCCATGTCGCCCTCGCCGCCGAGCTTCACCTTCAGAAGCGGGCGCCAGGCATGTTCGGCCGCCTTGGCGCGCATCGCCTCCGGCTCGCCCAACGACAGGGTGTAGGCGGTGACCACCGGCCCCGGCTGCGCCAGCCCCGCCAGCGCCCAGGCGGGTTTCCCCGCCCGCTTGGCCTCGAGGTCCCACAGCGCGCAGTCGACGGCGTTGCGGGCCGCCCCGGCGGGCAGCGCCTCGGCCAGCGCGGCGCGGGTCAGCGCCGCCTCGGGCAGCGCGCGGATCTCCTCGATCACGCCCGCGACCGTCTCGTCATAGCGCGCGTAAGGCGTGCACTCGCCCCAGCCCTGCGCGCCCCCATCAGACACCCGAACCGTCACCACCTCCTGCGCGGTGCGCGAGCCGCGGGAGATGGTGAACACCTCCCGCAGTCGAAACGTCTCGGCTTCGGCCGTCAGCCTCATGCCAGCGCGTCCACGATCCGCCCGACGCCGGTGCGCACCGGGTCCACCGTCGGCAGGCCCATCTGCTTTTCAACGGCGGCGAGGTAATCGAGCGCCTCTTCCTCGGACATCGCCTTGGTGTTCACGCAGATGCCGACCACCTTCACGTCCGGGTTCACCACCCGCGCCATCATCAGCGCCGCATCCTGAAGCTGCTCGAGGCTCGGGAGCTGGTAATCCGGCAGCCCGCGCATGTGGGGCCGCGTCGGCTCATGGCACAGCACCAGCGCGTCGGGCTGGCCGCCATGGATCAGCGCCAGGGTGACGCCGGAATAGGAGGCGTGGAACAGGCTGCCCTGCCCCTCGATCAGGTCCCAGTGGTCGTCGTCATTGTCCGGGGTCAGCCATTCGACCGAGCCGGCCATGAAATCGGCGATCACCGCGTCCAGCGGCACGCCGTTGCCGGTGATCAGGATCCCGGTCTGGCCGGTGGCGCGGAAGGTGGCCTTCATGCCGCGCGCCTGCATCTCCGCCGACAGCGCCAGCGCGGTGTACATCTTGCCGACCGAGCAATCCGTGCCCACGGCCAGCAGCCGCTTGCCCTTGCGCCGCACGCCGGACGCGATGGGGTATTTCACCTCGGGAATGCGCACGTCATGCAGCTTGCGCCCATGCTGGGCCGCGGCCATGACCAGCTCTTCCTCGTCGCGCAGCAGGTTGTGCAGGCCCGAGGCGATGTCCATGCCCGCCGCCAGCGCCTTCTTCAGCACCTCGATCCAGGGGCTGGAGATGATGCCGCCGCGGTTGGCCACGCCGACGACCAGGGTCTTGCACCCGGCGGCCACGGCCTCCTCGATGGTCATGTCCGGCAGGCCCATGTCGGCCTTGCAGCCCTCCATGCGGAACTGGCCGAGCGCAGCCTCGGGGTTCCAGTCGCGGATGCCCTGGGCCACCTTGGCGGCCAGCGGGTCGGGCGCGTCCCCGAGGAACAGCAGGTACGGTTTCTCCAGCATGGTCGCCTCCTTTCAACTTGCCCGAATGGTGGGGCCGAGCAGGGTCGCGGTCAATGTTGCGCTGCGAAGGCGCTGAAAAACGCAAGGACCGCCCGCGCCGGAGGGGCGCGGACGGTCCGGGATCAAGACGCTTCGACGAAACGGCTATTCTGCGCAATATTCTTCGACGGCGCCTTGGCGCCTGTCGAAGGATTGCGCGCGAATCCGCCCCCTCGCGCCGCGTTCAGCAGATTCGCGGCAACTGTTCGCCCGCCAGCATGTCGACGATGCGGCCGCCGCCGAACAGGGTGTTCATCACCACCCGCCCCGCCACGCCCTCGCGCGCGCGGCCGACGATGCAGGCCTCGCGCCCCTCCGGCGTCGCGCGGATGGCGGCGAGGGTCGCCTCGGCCTCCGCCTCCGGCACGAACAGCACCAGCGCGCCCTCGTTGGCGAGGTAGAGGGGGTCCAGCCCGAGGATCTCGCACATCCCCTTCACCTCGTCGCGGATCGGCAGGGCGGTTTCCTCGAGGTCGATCTGCACCCCCGCCGCCGCGGCGATCTCGTTGAGGGAACTCGCCAGCCCGCCGCGCGTCGCGTCGCGAGCGCAGCGCAAGGACGGCGCGGCCTCCATCGCGGCGGCCATGACGCGGTGGAGCGGGCGGCAATCCGTCTCCAGCTCCGTCTCCAGCGCCATGTCCCCGCGGGCGTTGAGGATGCAGGCCCCGTGATCCCCGAGCTTGCCGTTGACGATCGCCACGTCCCCCGGCCGCACGTTGCGCGCGCCCAGGTCCACCCCCGCGGGGATGACGCCCACGCCCGAGGTGGTCACGTAGATCCCGTCGCCATGCCCCCGCCCGACCACCTTGGTGTCGCCGGTGACGATCCGCACGCCCGCCTCATCCGCCGCTTCGCGCATCGAGGCCGCCACGCGCTTCAGGAGCGCCATGTCGCAGCCTTCCTCGATGATCACCGCGCAGGACAGCCAGAGCGGCGTCGCCCCCCCGACGGCCAGGTCGTTGACCGTGCCGTTGACCGCGAGGTCGCCGATATTGCCGCCGGGGAATTCGATGGGCGACACCACGAACCCGTCGGTGGTGAAGGCGATGCGGCCGCCATCCTGCGCCGCCGGGGGCGCCAGCCGCGCCTGGTCCTCGTCCGAGAAATCGGGGTTGCGGAACGCCTCGGCGAAGATGCCGTCGATCAGGTCGCGCATCGCCCGCCCGCCGCCGCCATGGGCCAGCGTCACCTCGCCCGTGATCCGCGCCGGGTCGACGCGCGAGGCGCCGGTCTTGCCGCCCGAATTCTCCATGGATCCGTCCATCACGCCGCTTCCCCTTCCCGGATGCCCGAGTACAGCCGATAGGCCGCGCAGGCGCCTTCCGAGGACACCATGAGGGCGCCCAGCGGCGTCTCGGGCGTGCATTCGCGCCCGAACTTGGGGCACGCGGTCGGCTTGATCATGCCCTTCACGACGTCGCCGCAACGGCACCCCTCGGCCAGCGCCTCTTCGCGCCCCGAGCCCTTGCCGGCGGCATAACCGACGCCGAACTTCTCCTCGGCGTCCCAGGCGGCGTATTTCGCCCGGATCTTCACGCCGCTCTCGTCGATCTCCCCCAGCCCGCGCCAGTCGAACGCCGCGCGCCGCTCGAACACGTCGTCGATGGCGGCCATGGCGGCCGGGTTGCCCTTGTCGGGGACCACGCGGGCGTACTGGTTCTCGATCTCGGCGCGCTGGGTGGTGATCTGCTGCAGCACCATCAGCACCGATTGCAGCAGGTCCAGCGGCTCGAACCCCGCGACCACCAGCGGCTTGCCGTACTCCTTCGCGATGAACTCGTAGGGCTCCACCCCGATCACCATCGACACGTGGCCCGGGCCGACGAAGCCGTCGAGCTGCATGTAGCGATCATCCAGCAGCGCCTTGAGCGGCGGCGGCACGAGGATGTGGTTGCAGAACAGGGTGAAGTTGGTCAGCCCCTCCTTCGCCGCCTGCTGCACCGTCAGCGCGGTCGAAGGCATGGTGGTCTCGAACCCCAGCCCGAAGAAGCAGACCTCCCGGTCCGGGTTGCGCCGCGCCAGTTCCAGCGCGTCGAGGGGCGAGTAGACCATGCGCACATCCGCCCCGCGCGCCTTGGCGGTCATCAGCGAACCGCGCGTGCCCGGCACCCGCATGGCGTCGCCGAAGGTCGCGAAGATCATGCCGGGGCGCTCGGCGATCTCGAGGCAGTCATCCACGCGGGACATCGGCAGCACGCAGACCGGGCAGCCGGGGCCGTGGATGAATTCGAGGCTGTCCGGGGTCAGCTTGTCGAGGCCGTAGCGGAAGATCGCGTGGGTGTGCCCGCCGCAGATCTCCATGATGCGCACCGGGTTCTCGGGCGTCGCGTCGGTTTTCGCCAGCTCGGCCTCGATGGCTTTCAGAAGCGATTTCGCCTTGGCGGGGTCGCGGAATTCGGTGGCGAATTTCATGCGGCGGCTCCCTTGGCGGCGTCCTCGGCGCGGATGCGCTCTTCGTCGAGCATCGCGTTGCTGGCCTGGATCGCGTCGATTTCCTCCATCGCCTCGCCGAGGGCTTCGAGCGCCTCCAGCGTGGCGGCGGCCTCCGCCTCGTCGATCACCGACATGGCGAAGCCGACATGGACCAGCACCCATTTGCCGACGAGCGCGTCGGGCCCGCCGGTCCCCACGGCGCAGGCGAGGTTGACCTTGCGGCGCACGCCCGAGACGTCGACCGTGCCGACAAGGTTGTCCGCGTCATCGATGGCCGTCACCCGGCCCGGTATTCCAAGACACATGTCGTGTTCCCTCCCTCGCGGCGCGGGCGCCGGGGTCCTGTTCTGGCGCCTTATTCCGCGGCCGGGCCGACCGCGCGCAGCGGCGGCTCGATCCCGTAGCGTTCCAGTTTCGCGCGCAGCCCGACGCGGGACAGGCCCAGCTCCTCGGCCGCGCGCGACTTGTTCCACCCGGCCCGGGTCAGCGCATCGCGCAGGATCCGCGCCTCCATGCGCTCCACCCGCTCCTTCAAGGTGCCGATCCCCGAGACGGCGAGGTCGGCGGCCTGGTCCTCTTCCTCGGCGCAGGGCGCGGCGCGCAGGATGCGAGGGCTCAGGTGCTTCGCGCGCAACCAGCCATCCTCGCAGGCCATCAGCAGGCGCAAGAGCTCGTTCTCCAGCTCCCGAACGTTGCCGGGCCAGCGCCAGGCATGCATGAACTCGAGCGCCGCGGGCTCGATCCCCTCGGCCTTCTTGCCATGGGCGGCGATCAGGCGGGCGAGCAGCCGTTCGGCCAGCGCCGGGATGTCGGCGGGGCGGTCGCGCAGCGCGGGCACCTCGATCGGGTTGACGGCGAGGCGGTAGTAGAGGTCCTCGCGGAAACTCCCCGCGGCGGCCTCGGCCTCGAGGTCGCGATTGGTGGCGGCGATGATGCGCACGTCGACGGTGCGGGTCCCGTTGGCGCCGACGGGGCGGATCTCGCCCTCCTGCAAGAAGCGCAGCAGCTTGACCTGGAAGGCGGGCGAGGTGTCGCCGATCTCGTCCAGGAACACCGTGCCGCCATCGGCCTGTTCCAGGAGGCCCACGCGGGCGGCATGGGCGCCGGTGAAGGCGCCCTTCACATGGCCGAACAGCTCGGATTCCAGCAGCTCATCCGGGATCGCGCCGCAGTTCACCGCGTGGAAGGGCTGGTCGGCGCGCAAGGAGCCATAGTGGATGCCGCGGGCCATCAGCTCCTTGCCCACGCCGGTCTCGCCAAGGATCAGGGCGGGCACGTCGAAGGCGGCGATGCGCGCGGCCTCGGCGCAGACCCCCTCCATCGGGCTGCCGGGCGCCATGGCGATGCGCTCGAAGCCGAAGCCCTGCTTGACCGCCTCGCGCCGCTTGGCCAGCCGCGTCTCGACGGTCCCCGTCAGCTGCCGCGCCTCGAGCGTCAGCCGGTCATGGTCGCGCTGAAGCTGGAACAGCCGGGCGCCGTTGCGGGCGGCCATCAAGAGCTGGTCCGGGTGCCAGGGCTTGGCCAGGAACTGGTAGATCCCCGCCTCGTTGATCGCCCGGATCATGTCGTCGGTCTCGGTATAACCCGTGACCACGATGCGGATCGTCTCGGGCCAGCGCTCGCGCATCCGCGAGAGCAGCTCCACCCCCGTCATGCCCGGCATCCGCTGGTCGCAGAACACCACCTGGATCCATTCCTCGGCGAGGATCTTCAGCGCCTCCTCGGCGCTGCCGGCGCGGAAGATCTCGAACTCTTCCTCGAGCGCCATCTCCATGGCGTCGAGCGAGCGCGGCTCGTCATCGACCAGCAGGACCGAGGGGGGGCGTGCGGCGCTCATCCCCTCACTCCGCGGCGGGAATGGCGGCGAGGCGGGCCTCGGCGGCGGCGCGGGCGCGCGAGAGGACCTGGGCGCGGTGGGCGCGCAGCCAGTCGTACCAGTCCTCCATCCCCTCGCCCGTGCGGGCCGAAAGGCGGATGAACACGGCCTCGGGGTTCACCTTGCGCGCATTGGCCTCGTAGAGGTCCAGATCCACGTCGCAATGGGGGGCGAGGTCGGTCTTGTTGAGGAGGACCACCCCCGCTGCGGCGAACATGTCGGGGTATTTCAGCGGCTTGTCCTCGCCTTCCGTGACGGAGAGGATCGCGACCTTGGCGGCTTCGCCGAGGTCGAAGGCGGCGGGGCAGACGAGGTTGCCGACATTCTCGATGAACAGGACGCCGAAGGGCTGGGGGGCGAGGCGGGTCCAGGCCTCGCGCACCATCTCGGCATCGAGGTGACAGCCCTTGCCGGTGTTGATCTGGATCGCCGGGGCGCCGGTGGCGCGGATGCGGTCGGCATCGGCGGCGGTCTGCTGGTCGCCCTCGACCACCGCGATGGGGAAGGCGCCCTGCAGCGCCTCGATGGTGCGGCACAGGAGCGTCGTCTTGCCCGAACCGGGCGAGGAGACGAGGTTCAGCGCCAGCGTCCCCGCCCCTTCGAAGAGGGCGCGGTTGGTCGCGGCGGCGGCGTCGTTCTTGGCGAGGATGCCGGTCTCGATCTCGATCATCCGGGATTGGGACAGGCCGGGCGCATGGGCGTGGGCCGGGCCGAGGCCGTAATGCACGTCGCCGTTCCCGGCCTGCGCCGGGGCGTGGTGGTGATGGCCGTGATCATGCGCATGGTGATGGTCATGCGCGTGGTCGTGGCCGTGGTCATGCGCATGGTGATGGTCATGCGCGTGGTCGTGATCGTGGTCATGCCCATGCCCGTGGTCATGCCCGTGCGCTTCGGCATCGTGCCAGGTCACGGAGCCGTCGGCGTTGTGGCTGTGGGGCCGGGAATGGTCGTGGTCCTCGCCATGGTGGTGGTGGTGACCGCCTTCAATGCTCGCGCCGTCGCCGGCGCATCCGCACACAGTGCACATTACAGAACCTCCAGGTCCTTGATCCGCATCTCGTCGCCGCCCATGGGCGACAGGCGCCCGCCGCCGCAGAGCGGACAGGGCGCAAATCTCTCTTCGATCTCGACCGCCTCGCCGCAGTCGAAACAGGCCGCCTGCCCCGGCAGGTCGATGATCTCCAGCGCCGATCCTTCGGCCGGAGAGCCGCGCATGACCACCTCCCACGCGAAGTGCAGCGCCTTGGGGTCCACCCCGGCGAAGCGGCCGATCTCCAGCCGCACCCGGCGGATGGTCTTGAAATCATGCTGCTTCGCCTGGTCCTCGAGCGTCATCAGGATGCCCTCGCAGATCGACATCTCATGCATGGGCGGGCTCCGGGGCAAGGGTCCCGGACAGCGCCCCGGAAAGGGAGAGCGTCCAGGGCAGGCAAGGGTCGATCAGCGCGAGGGCCGCGCGGGCGACCGCCTCTTGCGGGGCGGCCGGATCGGTCGGGATGGCCGAGAGGGCCGCCTCCAGCGCGCCGCCGGGGGCGAGGGCGAAATCGGTGGGCGTGGCGCGGGAGAAGGCGGCCACGCGGCCGTCATCGCCCAGGGCCGCGCGCATCAGCATCGTGCCGCGCGCGGCCTCCGCCGCGGCGTGGGGGGCGGCGGCTTGGGGGGCCGGGCCCGGCGCCCGGATCGCGGGCGCATGGCCCGAGAGCAGCGCGTCCGCCTCGACCAGCCTTGCGGCGAAGCGGGTCGCGGGGCACGGGCCGCGCAGGGCGAGCAGCTCGCGCACCAGCGGCGCCTCCGCCTGGCGGGTCAGCACCGAGGCTTCCACGGGCCGTCCGCCCTGCCCCGCGGGCGCGCCGGCGCCGGGCCAGTCCACCGGCGCGGAGGGATCGAGCGGCGCGGCCCCGCCCCGTCCCCAGGCCTCGGGCCATTGCAGCAGCGCGCCCATGGCGCGGGCGGCGGCGGTCTCGCCCCACCCGGCCCAGAGCGCCAGCGCCTCGACGTCCCGGGGCGCGCCGCTTGGGCCGAACAGGGCGCGCCGCGCGGCGTCCCCGCCGCGGGCCATGGCGGCGGGCGCGGCGGGATCGGGCGCGTGGCCGAGGATCTGCGGCAGCTCCACCGCCAGCTTCAGCGCATGTTCGCGCGAAGTCTCGGCCCGCAGCTTCTCCGCCGCGGCGGGGTCCTGCGGCAGCCCGAGGGCGGCGCGGGCGCCCCCCTCCTGCGCCGCGGCGCAGACGTTGAACAGAAGGGCGGCGAGGCGCGCGGCCTCCGCCGGGCGCTTGCCGCGCACGAGGCGGCCGAAGGGCAGCGGCGCGGGCGCCTCGAGGCGCAGCGCGACGCGTCCCCCCGTCACGGCCGCATGGACCGCGAGGCGCCCGGCGCCGGGGATCATTCCGCCGCCCCGCCGGGAGAGGAGGCGGGCACGGCGGAGGCGGGGATAGCCCCTGCGGGTTCTGGGCCGACCGGCCCGGCGGCGCCCTTCGGGGCCTCCGGCGCATCGCCCTCGGCCGCGCCAAGCCCGCGCGGATCGCCGAACAGCAGCCCGCGCCGGGTCGGCGAGGGCTCGCGCCGCAGGTCGGGCAGCTTGCTCGGGGCGGCGGCCTCCGGCTCGGCCTTCGGCGGCGACAGGGGCGTGCCCTTGTCCTCCTCCGGCTCGGCCAGCTTGGGGTCGAACAGCTGCGCGGCCACGGCCCGGGCGACTTCCGCCGCCTTCATGTGGCTGGCGAACTCGTTCATCGGCGAGAACAGCGAGCACGCCTTGTAGCCGCCGATGCCGTCGCGGCTGTTGTGGATGAACTCGTACTCGCCCGAGGGGAAGGCCAGAACCTCCTTCTCGCCCGCCCGCAGCCCGTCCCAGCGCGTGCCGGGCTTCGGCAGCAGGAAGATGTTCATGAACCACTGGGTGACGAGGACGCCGACCAGCATCCCCTCCCACTCCCGGAAGCCGATCGCCTCGATCGAGAGCGAGCGGTTCACCAGCGGCGTGTCGCGCATCCGGCCGTTGTAGATCTCGCGGAACTCGGCCTCGAGCGCGCGGACGGCTTCGGCCACTGGGTCGACGGTGGGTTCGGGCATCGGCGCGCCGCCGCCCTTGACCATGAACTGCTCCTTGGGGGCCCCGCATTCGGGGCAGGTCCAGTCCTCGGGCAGCGCCAGGAACGCGGCGCCCGGCGGGATCTGCCGCGTCTCGTCGCCGAGCGACGGCTCATAGGCGTTCCAGCAGATCTTGCATTCCATCGCCGCGTCGGGGGGCAGCTTGCTCGCATCGCCGAGGTAGGAGCCTTCGAAGCGCGGGCCGGTCATCGGATGGCGTCCATGACTTCGCGCAGCCGCTCGGCGCTGTCCTCGAGGTCCTCGGCGGCGGCGCAGACCACCTCGGGCAGGTCCGTCACCTCGATGCTGTCGAGAATGAGCGTGTCCATGGAGTTGTAGAAGCGCACGAACCAGACGTTATGCAGCGCGGTGGCCGAGACGCGGCAATTGCCGTAGCCGCGGCTCAGGATCTCGGCCGCGCCCTTCCCGAGGGCGGCGGCGATGTGGTCGAGATCCTCGGGCGTGTGCGGCAGCAGCGTCAGGTTCACGACATGGGCCGCATCCCCCGCCTTGCGGCGCGAGGCGGCGTCGAAGAGCTCGGTCACGATGCCCGGCGCGTTCACGACGGCGTTCGACGTGGGCGCGAACGGGCCCGCGGCGTGCTCGATCGGGTCGAAGGCGCGGGCGAAGAAGGCCGCCGGGGCGCGCCCGATCTCGAGCCGCTCGGCCCCGCCTTCCGACACCACCCAGACGCCCGCGAAGACGCTTTCCTGGGCGCGCAGCGGCGGGGCGCCCTCGATCTTGGCCGACACCTCGCCCTCGCCCATGGTCTGGGCGACGATCACCCGCGCGGCGGGCGCGAGGTGATCGAGCGTCACCACCTCGACCCCGCCCTCCGTCGCGATGCGCGCGCAGGCCTCGGCGGCGCGGCCGAGCACCTCGAGCGCGGGGGGGATGGCCGCCGCCTCGACATCGTCGATCTCGGGCAGGCGCGGCTCATAGGTCGCCATGCCCGAGGGCATCGGCATCCATTCGACCTTCTCGGAATCGTCCGGCTGGGAGCCGACGCCGAAGCCCGTGGGGGGGAACTGAAAACCCTGCATCATTCTACCTTTCAGGCGGCTTCGGCGGCGTCGAGGATGGCGCGGGTGCGGGCGATGTAATCGTCCCAGTCGCGGATCTTGGCGATGTCGCCGATCTGCTTGCCGTCCCGGAAGAAGATCAGCGACGGGGTCGGCCAGACATCGACCTTCTCGCGCGCCGGGCGGTCATAGGCGAGGTCCGCGACCACGCCCATGTCGAAGCGGTTCTGGAAGGCCTGGGCGAGTTCGGGAAGGATCACTGCGGCGTCCAGCGTCTCGAGGTTCCTGGCCGGATCGCCGGGGATCAGCAGGGCGTGTTCGCCGGGGCCCATGCAGAAGGCCTCGAAGGATCCGTCATCGTCGACGGCGGTCCAGCCGAGCTCTGCGGTCAGGCGGGCGAGGAGCGGGTGGGTCACGGGTCTGGGTCTCCCTCAGGCGGCGCTTCGGCCCGCGCGGCGGGCGGCTTCAAGATGGGGCGGCAGCTGCGGCTCGCGCGCGTCGAGATCGGCGAAGGCGTCGCCGGCGTCGCCGCCGTTCATGATCGCGGCCAGCCCGCGCAGGGCGGCCGAGACCTTCATGGCCTCGTCCTCGGTCATCACCTCGCGCGCGGCGCCGAGGAAGCCGAGGACCCAGGTCCCGGGATCGACCGGGCCGGTGAGGGCGAGGTCGAGGGTCTCCTGGCGGCCCGCCTCGTCCTCGCACAGGGCGCTGCAGCCCTCGACGGCGAGCACCTTCATCGGGGTTCCGACGCACATGGCTCAGGCGCCCGACAGAAGGTCGGCCTCGGCCGCGAGGGCCTCGGCGCGCAGGCGGATGAAGCGGTCGTCGCCCACGCGGCAGGCTTCGTCCTCGGAGGGGCGGCCGCCCTCATAGGCGTCGCGGCTGATCGAGGGATCGGCGAGAGGGGCCTCGGCGCGCTGTTCGCGCCGGGTCGGGGTCACGCCCCAGGCGTCCCGCAGCTCGGCCAGCGCGATGTCGATGGCGGGCTGGATCTGCGCGGCCACGGGGGCGCGCAGCCCGCCGCCGTAATCCTCCAGCTCCTCGGGCTGGACGCCGATCAGCAAAAGGTTCTCGGGGCGATAGCCCATCAGCTCGGCGGTGGCGATCACGTCCTGGAAGCCGGTCTGGTGCAGCGACATCTTCTTGGCGCCCATGAAGCTCGGGACATCATCGCCGCGCACGATCTTCATCTCGCCGGGGGTCAGGCCGTAATCGATCGCGTCGAACACGATCAGCGCGTCGGTCTCCTCGAGATGCGGCAGCAGGTAGAGGCCCTGGGTGCCGCCATCCATCACCGTCACGTTCTCGGGGAAGTCCCACTCGGCGGCCATCGCCTCGGCGGCGCGCACGCCGAAACCCTCGTCGGCCCAGAGCAGGTTGCCGATGCCGAGCACCAGGATGCGGGGGGCCCCGGGGGCGGATTCGTCGCGGCTCATCTCTCGTCCCTTTCCACCCGCCCCCTGTCGGCGCGCGCGAAGGGCGCGGTCGGGACGGTTCGCCGAAATCTTTGCATATGCCGTGCCAGTTTGCGGCGCGGCGGCTGCATCGCTTCCGGTCAAGCACTTGCCGCAATGCATCAAAATCGGTCCCGACGCTTGCGCTGGAAGCGAGGATGCCACTGCGCGGCAGTGGTGAAAAGTTTCTTACCGAAAAACGAACAGGCCGCGCGATGCGCGGCCTGCGAGGGCGATGACCGGAAAGGGCGCGCCCGGGCCGGGGCCCGGGCGGCAGCGGCGCGATCAGACGCGGCGGCGGCGCAGCCCGACGAGCAGCGCGACCGCGCCGGCGAGAAGCGGCGCGGCGGCGGGGACCGGGACGTCGGACACCCCGTACAAGGCATTGATTTCACTGGTGGACAGCGCGTCGTCCCAGACCATCACGTCGTCGATCAGGCCGTGGAAATTCTCGGTATACGGCGCGAACTGGGCGCCGAACCGGGTGTTCGTGCCCGAGGCGGTCGGGGCGAGCTGCACCGCCGCGGCGAGGGCCGGCGCGCCGTCGATGTAGAAAGACGTGCCCGCGGCCGAACTGGTCAGAAGGTAATCATGCCACTCGCCATCCGTCGGGAAGGCGACGGGGGTGGAGGCGAGCTGGTCCGACAGGCGGAAATTGCTGCCCGCATAGCCGATATAGAAGCCCGGCCCGCCGGAGAACCCCTGGGAGATCAGCTCGACGATGCCCGAGCCCCAGGAGAAGGCCTGCGCGCTCAGCGCCACCGAGAAGGCCGCGCCGCCGGTGGGCACGACCTTGCCCGTGAGCTCGGCATAGGAGCCGGGCGCGCCGTTGACGAACAGCGCGCCGCCCCCGGTCACCGAGGCGCCGCCGAGGACGCCGCCGTTCACGCCGCCGACCGTGTCGGTCACCGTGCCGGCGTTGAAGTCATAGGCATGGGTCAGCGTCGCGGCCGCGGCGGGCGCGGCGGCGGCGGCGGCCAGGAGGCCGGCGGCGGCGATGGCGGACCGGATGACATGCATGGATGAAGCCCCGGGTCTCGGGTCGGCGCCCCCTGCGCCCACCGTTCAGGTTTCGTATAGCATGGAATGCCGGGATGAAAAACGCCGCCCCGAACGCCCCCCCCCCCGAATGCGGACCGCCCCGCATCCGGGCGGATGCGGGGCGGCGCGGCGGCGGCGCGGCGGCCGCCGCCCCGGGACGGGGCCCCGGGGCGGAGGCGAGGCGGAGGCGGGACGGGCGGGGGTCACGGCCCCGCCCGCCCCGCCCCGCGGGAGGATCAGTTCGGATCGTCGTCCTTGAAGGTCCGGTGGCCCGAGATCATGGTCGAGACCATGGACTGGCGGCTCATGATGTCCTCCCGGATCGCCACGTAGATGTGGATGATCATGAAGATCACGATCCACCACATCCCGAGATGGTGCCAGGAGTGGACGTCGAGGCTCTGCCCGAAGAGCGGGATCACCCAGCCGAACATCTGGTCCTGCCACGACCCCGCCTGCGCGCCCTCGGCATAGAGGGCGAAGCCGGTGACGATCATGAAGGTCAGCCCGAGCGTGATGAACATGAACATCGCCAGCTGCGCCAGCGGGTTGTGGCCCACGTATTTCTTCGGCTGCGCCTCGAGGAACAGGTACCACTTCACCTCGAACCACAGCTCGGTCCAGAAGTGCTTGCGCCAGACCGGGATCACGAACAGCTGCCGCGCGTGGTGATTGCCCACGAAGGCCCAGTAGATCCGGACCAGGAAGCCGATGGTCAGGATGTAGGCCGCCGCGAAATGGGCGAAGCGGATATAGCCGAACAGGAAGTGGTCCGACGCCTCGCCGAAGGACAGCGAGGGCGGCGGCGAGCCGATGAACCACCCGGTGATGCAGAGCACCAGGATGGCGAGCGCGTTGATCCAGTGCCACATCCGCACCGGCGCCTCGTAGACATAGACCGCCGTGATCCGGCGGGCGGAGCGGACGTCTTCGGCGTCCGCATCGCCCGGGGCGAAGATCTCTCCGCGGTTGGGGTCGATGCTGGTCATGGCGCTCACCCGAGGCTGAGCGCGAGGCCGGAGGCCACCGTGCCCGCGCCGACCAGATCGCGCAGCACCGGACGGGCGGCCAGCGCCCGCGCGAGGCCGAGCCCGACCAGGTGCAGACCGCCGGTGGCGACCAGGAACCCGGCCATGTAGGCGCCCGCGGCGCCCGCCGCCTCGGCCCCGTGCGCATGGCCATGGGCCAGCGCGAAGGCGGCGACGGGCACGAGGCCCGCAAGGCCCAGCGACGCCCGGCCCGCGGCCAGGATCATCAGGCCGAACGCCACGCCCGAGGCGAGGATCAGCGGCTCGACCGCCGGCATCCCGAGGCCGGCGAAGGCCGCGAGGGCGCCGAGGGCCATGGCCGCCATGAAGGCGGCGGGACCGGCCCAGGCCCGGCCCGGAAGGGCGAGGCCGGACCACAGCCCGACGGCGAGCATCGCCAGCAGGTGGTCGAAGCCGCCGACCGGGTGCACGAGCCCGTGCACCAGGCCGCTGGCGGCGCCGCCCGTGTGGGCGGCGGCGGGACCGGCGACGACGGCGAGGGCGAGGGCGGACAGGGTGATGGCGAACTTGTTCATGGGTCTCTCCTTCAACGCACCTTGACGGTGGTCAGCTCGTCGCCGTCGGGCGACATCACGTGGGTGGAACAGGCCAGGCACGGGTCGAAGCTGTGCAGGGTGCGCAGGATCTCGACCGGCTCGTCCGGGCGCTCCATCGGAGTATTCATGAGGCTCGCCTCGAATGCACCGATATTCCCCTCGTTGTCGCGGGGCGACCCGTTCCAGGTCGTCGGCACGACGCACTGGTAGTTCTCGATCCGGCCGTCCTTGACCTTGATCCAGTGGCCGAGCGCGCCGCGCGGCGCCTCGGTCATGCCCACGCCCTTGGCTTCCTTCGGCCAGGAGGAGGGGTCCCACTTCTCGACGTTGGCGGTGGAACTGTCGCCGTTCTTGATGTTGGTCACCAGCTTGTCGAAGAAGTGACGCTGCAGGCGGCCGCAATATTCGGATTCCAGCGCGCGCGCCGCGGTGCGGCCGAGCGTGGAGAACAGCGCGTCCACCGGCAGGTCCATGTCCGACAGGAACCGGTCGACCTGGTCCTTGATGTCCTCGTGCCCCTTGGCGTAGCCGACGATGTAGCGGGCGAGCGGGCCCACCTCCATCGCGTTGCCGCGCCAGCGCGGGGCCTTGATCCAGGAGTACTTGCCGCCTTCGTCGAGCTCCTTGATGTTGGTCTTGGTCCCCTTGAAGTTCGGGCCGAGCTGGAAGTTCGGCTCGGTCACGCCGTCCCAGGGGTGCAGGCCGCGGGACTCGTCGTCGTACTTGTACCAGGAATGCGGCACGAACTCCTGCACCTGCTCCGGGTCGCGCGGGTCGACGTCATGCACGCGCGACAGATCGCCGTTGATGATCGCGCCGCGCGGCAGGTGCAGCTGCTCGGCCGAGAAATCGTTCGGATTCTCGGGGATGTCGCCATAGGCGAGGCAGGCCTTGGAGGAGAGGCCCCCGCCATAGAGCCAGTTGCGGTAGAAGCCGCCGATGGCCTTCACGTCCGGCAGGTAGACGTTGCGGTTGAACGTGTCGCACAGCTCGATGATCGAGGAGACGAGGTTCAGCCGCTCCATGTTGATCGCGCCCACGGCGCCGTCGCCATGCACGTTGATCGGGCACGGCACGCCGCCGACCAGCCAGTTCGGGTGCGGGTTCTTGCCCCCGAAGATGGTGTGGACCTTCACGATCTCCTTCTGAAGGTCGAGCGCCTCCAGGTAGTGGGTGACCGCCATCAGGTCCGCCTCGGGGGGCAGCTTGTAGGCCGGGTTGGTCCAGTAGCCGTTCTTGAACAGGCCCAGCTGGCCCGATTCCACGAACTTCTTGATGCGGTTCTGGACGTCGCGGAAATAGCCCGGGCTGGAGAGCGGGTGCGAGGGCGAGACCGCCTGCTGCAGCTCGGACGTCGCCTTCGGATCCGCCTTCAGCGCGTTGACCGGGTTGACCCAGTCGAGCGCGTGCAGGTGATAGAAATGCACGACGTGGTCGTGGATCTCCAGGTTCAGCTGCATGATGTTGCGGATGGAGTTGGCGTTGTCGGGGATGGTGATCCCCAGCGCATCCTCCACCGCGCGGACCGAGGTCAGCGCGTGGGTGCCGGTGCACACGCCGCAGATGCGCTCGGTGAAGGCCCAGGCGTCGCGCGGGTCGCGGCCCTTGAGGATCACTTCGAGGCCGCGCCACATGGTGCCGGTGGACACCGCGTTGCGGATCACGTTGTTCTCGTCGACGTTCACCTCGCAGCGCATGTGGCCTTCAATGCGGGTGACCGGGTCCACGACGACGCGCTTGCCGGTGGCGTCGAGGTCGAAACCGTTCGGGGTCATGGTCATCAGGAATCAGCCTTGCGATGCTTGTCGTCGTTGTTCTGACGGGCGCGCTTCAGGGCGCTGGCGGCGGCGTGGAGGGCGACGCCCCCGGCCGCGGCGCCGGCCGCGTAGCCGCCGATCTGGTCCGCGTTCGCCTCGACGCCGAAGGCGTTGATGTCGACCACGCGGTCATAGAAGGAGCCCTTGTCCCAGAACCCGTCTTCCGAGCAGCCGATGCAGCCATGGCCCGACTGGATCGGGAAGGACACGCCCTCGTTCCAGCGCACGGTGGAGCAGGCGTTGTAGGTGGTCGGGCCCTTGCAGCCGACCTTGTAGAGGCAGTAGCCGCGGCGCGCGCCCTCGTCGTCCCAGCTCTCGACGAACTGGCCGGCGTCGAAATGGGGGCGGCGGTAGCACTTGTCGTGGATGCGCTGCGAATAGAACATCTTCGGGCGGCCCTGGCGGTCGAGCTCGGGCAGCCGGTCGAAGGTGAGCATGTAGGTGATCACGCCGGTCATCACCTCGGCGATGGGCGGGCAGCCCGGCACCTTGATGATCGGCTTGTCGGTGATGACCTTGTGCACCGGGGTCGCGCGCGTCGGGTTCGGCGCGGCGGCCTGCACGCAGCCGTAGGAGGCGCAGGCGCCCCAGGAGATGATCGCCTTGGCGTGCTCGGCCGTGTGGCGCAGCTTCTCGACGAAGGGCTTGCCGCCCGAGATGCAGAACATCCCGTCCTCGTTCAGCGGCGGGTTGCCCTCGACCGCGAGGATGTAGTTGCCCTTGTACTTCTCGATCGTGTCTTCCAGCGCGGCCTCGGCGGCATGCCCGGCCGAGGCCATGAGCGTGTCGTCGTAGTCGAGCGAGATCATCGACAGGATCACGTCCTTGGCCAGCGGGTGCGCGGCGCGGATGAAGCTCTCGGAGCAGCAGGTGCATTCCAGCCCGTGGACCCAGATGACCGGGGTGCGGGGCTTGGTCTCCATCGCCTGGGCGATCTTCGGCGCGAAGGCCGGGCCGATGCCCAGCGCGGTCGCGGTCAGCGAGCAGAACTTGAGGAAGCTGCGGCGGGTGATCCCCTGCCGCCGCATCACCTCGTAGAAGGTTTCGATTTCGGCCATCGTTCCGGCGTCCCTCCGGGTTTATGGTGTCGGCAGGGGACGAGAATGCAGGCGCCGTGCCAACGAAGCGTCAACCCAAGTTTTCAAGGGCTTGCTGCGCTGCGGGTACGATTGCGTGCGGCTGCACACGAAAGCCGGTCCGGGCGAATTGGAAAGCGCGCTGCCAGCCGGAAGCGGGCTGACCGCCGACCTTGCGTCAGGCGGGACGGGCGGCGGCGCGGGAGGCGGCGCTCAGCCCGCCGCCTCCGCCTGGAGCCGCGCCATGGCCACGGCGGTCTGCCCCAGCGCCAGCCCGCCATCGCCCGCCGGAACCGCAGCGGGGATCAGCAGCGGCAGGCCCGGCGCCTGCGCCTCCAGCCCCGCGACGAGCAATTCGAGCAGCAGCGCGTTCTGCGCCACGCCGCCGGTGATGGCGATGGCCTCGGCGCCATGGGCATCCGCCAGCTCCGCCGCGGCCTGCGCCAGCGCCCCGGCCAAGCCGCGGTGGAAGGCGGCGGCGCGGGCCTCGGGCCCCTCCAGCGCCAGCAGCGCGGGCCACAGGGGAGCCGGGTCCAGCACCTCGCCGTCCCACTCCATGGGGGCCGCCGGGGCGCCCTGCCCCATTCCCTTGCGGGCCAGCGCCTCGAGCGCCATCGCCGCCTCGCCCTCGAAGCTCTGCCGGTCCGGGGCGCAGCCGACCAGCGCCGCGGCGGCGTCGAAGAGCCGCCCCATGGAGGACGAAAGCGGCGCATTCACCCCCCGCGCCATCGCCGCGCGCAGGGGGGCCAGCGGCTTGCCGGGCAGCAGCGCCTCCGCCTCCGCCTCCATCCCCGCCTGGTCGAGCCGCGCCAGCAGGTTGCGCCACGGATCGGTCTGCGCCGCCCCGCCGCCGGGGAGGGGCGCGGGGCGCAGATGCCCGACGCGGGTGTACTCGGCGTAATCGCAGAGCAGCAGCTCGCCCCCCCAGGCGGCGCCGTCCGGCCCCCAGCCGAGCCCGTCGAGCGCGAGGCCGAGGACCGGGCCGCCCTCCCACCCATGCTCGGCCATCGCGGCGGCGACATGGGCGTGGTGGTGCTGGACGCGGACCAGTGGAAGCCCGCTTTCCAGCGCCCGCGCCTCGGCCAGAAGGGTGGTGCGGTAGTCGGGATGCGCGTCGCAGGCCAGCGCCGCGGGGGCGTGATCGAACAGGGCGGCGTAGTCCGAGAGGGCGCGCTCGAATTCCTCGGCCGTCAGCGGGTCGTCGAGATCGCCGAGATGGTGCGTAAGCAGCGCCGCGCCGTCGCGCGCGAGGCAGGCCGCGGCCTTGAGGTGCCCGCCATAGGCCAGCACCGCGGGGGCGTCGGCGAAGCGGTCCGGCAGCGGGACCGGGTCCGGCGCCTGCCCGCGCGCCCGGCGCAGGATCCGCGGGGCCCCCAGCGTGACCCGCGCCACCCCGTCATCCACCCGCCGCGCGATGCGCCGGTCATGCAGCAGGAAGGCGTCGGCGAAGCTGGAGAGCTTCTCGCGCGCCTCCTGGTTGCCCACCGCCATCGGCTCGCCCGAAAGGTTGCCGGAGGTCATCACCAGCGGGCCGCCGAAGGCGCGGGACAGCAGGACATGGAGCGGCGTGGCGGCGAGCATCCAGCCGAGCCGGTCCTGCCCCGGCGCGACGGAGGGCGCGAGGGGCGTCTCGCCCGCCGCCAGCAGGGTGATGGGCGCGGCGGCGGAGGTCAGCAGCGCGGCCTCGTCTTCGGACACCTCGGCGAAGGGGGCGAGGGCGGCGAGGTCTTCGGCCATCAGCGCGAAGGGTTTCATCGGGCGCCGCTTGCGGGCGCGCAGGGTGGCGACGGCCTCTTCGTTCAGCGCGTCGCAGGCGAGGTGGAAGCCGCCGAGGCCCTTGATCGCCAGCACCTCGCCCGCCTTCAGACGCGCGGCGGCGGCGGCGATGGGGCCCGTGGTGGGGCCCGGGATGGGATCGGCGCCGGGGGTCTCGGGGCGGGCCTCGCCCTCGGCCGCCGGGGCGCCGGAGGGTTCCAGCCACAGGACCGGGCCGCAATCGGGGCAGCAGACGGGCTGGGCGTGGAAGCGCCGGTCGGCGGGGTCCTCGTATTCCGCGCGGCAAGCGGCGCACATGGGGAAGTCGCCCATGGCGGTGTTGGGCCGGTCATAGGGGAGCTTGAGAAGGATCGTCAGCCGCGGCCCGCAATGGGTGCAGTTCGCGAAGGCATGGCCGTGGCGGCGGGCGGCGGGGTCGAGGATCTCGGCCCGGCAGGCGTCGCAGATGGCGGCGTCGGGGGTCACGCGGGTGCGCGCGGCCCCGCCCCCGGTGGCGGCGATGGCGAAATCGGGCGGATCGCGCGGGTCGGCCGGGGCGCTGTCCACGGCGTCGATGCGGGCGAGGGGCGGGGCCTCGGCCCAAAGCGCGGCCTCGAAGGCGTCGAGGGCCGCGCCCTCGGCATGGATCAGCACGCCGTCCGCGTCGTTGCGCACGTCGCCGCGGATGCCCCGGTCGCGCGCGAGGCGCCAGACGAAGGGGCGGAAGCCGACGCCCTGCACCGCGCCGCGCACGCGGATGGCGCGGGCCCCGGGGGCGGAGGCGGGGGCGTTCGGCGTTTCGGTGGGGGCGCGGTCTGTCATCGCCGATCACAGAACGGCATCGGCGCGGGCGCGGCAAGGGGGCGCGGATGGCGCCGGGCCGATCCGCGTCCTACATGGGGAGAGGAAATCCACATCCCAGCTTCGGAGAACCGAAATCATGCAGACCGAAACCGTCGGCGCCGCCACGCTCGAGACCTGGACGCCCGAGGAGGTCGCCCGCGCCTTCGCCGCGGACGAGATCGTGGTGATCGACGTGCGCACGCCGCAGGAATACATGTTCGAGCATATCGAGGGCGCGCTGCTCGCCCCCATGGCCTTCATCGACGCGAAGAAGCTTCCCGGGCAGTCGGACAAGCGGATCCTGTTCCATTGCGGCTCGGGGATGCGCTCGGAACGGGTGGCGCGGATGGCGATCGAGGCCGGGTATGACCGGATCGCCCATATGGGCGGCGGCTTCGGGGCCTGGAAGGCGGCGCAGCTTCCGTACATTGGCACCAACATGGGCACCGGCGCGCCGCAGCGCGTGGGCTGAGGGGCCTTCGACCAGACTTGAGGCGCGCCGCCCCTCCCGGGCGGCGCGCTGCGTTTCGGCGGCCCGTTCAGCAGCCCGTTCGGCGGCCCATTCAGTGAACGGTGCAGACCATGCAGGGATCGAAGCTGCGCACGATGTGCTGGACGGCCAGCGGCTCGCGCTCCCCGTCCCGCACCGGGGCGCCTTCGAGGGCGGCTTCCAGCGGGCCGGGGGCCCCGAGCGCGTCGCGGGGGCTGAAGTTCCAGGTCGTCGGCGCGATGATCTGGTAGCCCGCCACCCGCCCGTCCTCGACCCGCAGCCAGTGGCCGAGCGCGCCGCGGGCGGCCTCGGTCAGCCCCTGCCCGCGGGCGGAGCGGGGCATGGCGGGCGGCTCGGCCATGAACCGCTCGGCCGGGTCCAGCGCGGCGCAGAGCGTCTCCAGCGCCGGGATCAGGCGGGCGATTTCCAGCAGGCGCCCCACGACCCGACCGCGCGCATCGGCCCCTCCGGCGGCGAGGGCCATGGCGAGGGGGTGGCCGTCGACGGCCTGCCGCGCGAGCGCGCCGGTCTCGGCAGCCCTGCCCGCGATGCGCGGGGCCTTGCACCAGGAATAGGCGGGGGCGGGCATCTCCGGGTCCGGGCGGGTGTCGCCGTCCCAGGGATGCGCGGCGGCGCGGCCGAGGAGCCAGGCGTGAGAGGGGTCCTCGGTGATCGAATCCGCGATCTCGGCGGCTTTGCGCGGGCGCAGGCGGCCGCGGTCGAAGAGGCCGGGGGCGAAGATCGGGCCGTCGGGTCCGTCATGGGCGCCGAAGCTCAGGAACAGGTCCGGGCCGCGGCCGAGGGCGGCGAGGCCCGCATCCTCCGCCGCCTCGAGGAACAGGCGCGCGTCGCCGCCCCCGGGCGCGCCCGCCCAGGCGTCGAGGGCCTCGGGGGTTTCAAGCGCGGCGAAGGCCTCGAGCGGGCCGCCGAACAGCTCCCGCTCGGCCCAGGCGCGGGCGCCGCGGATGGCGCCGAGGAGCTGGATCCGGTCGCGGGAAGAGGGCGCGCGGGTCACGCCGCCCGGCTGGATGCTGAGCGTATGCGGCCACTTGCCCGCGAGGATGCCCATGACGTGCAGCAGCCGCGCCCGGGCCTCAAGCGCCGCGGCGGCGCCGCGCCCGCCGGGGGCGCCGGTGCGCCCGGCGCCGAAGCGGTCGAGGGCGCGGGCGTGGAAGGGCCGCCCCTCATAGGCCGGGCGGGCGAAGTCCGGCATGAAGAACAGGTGGAAATGGGTGATGTGGTCGGCGAGGTTCTCGGCCCCGTGGATCAGGGCGGCGGCGCGGGCGCCCATGGGGGCGGGCGTCGCGCCCATCGCCTCACGCAATGCGGCGGCGGCGGCGACCGACTGGCTGATCGAGCAGATGCCGCAGATGCGCGGCACGATGGTCAGCGCGTCCTGGGGCGGCTTGCCGAGCATCATCGGCTCGAACCCGCGGAACAGGGGGGAGTTCACCTCGGCCCGCGCGACGGCGCCGTCGCGGACGTCCAGGTGGATTTCCAGGTCGCCTTCGACGCGGTTGAACGGTCCGGCGATGATGCGGGTGGGCTGCTCGGTCATGGGCGGGGAAAGTAGAGCGCGGGCGCCGCCGGGGAAAGGGCCGCCGCGCGGGGGCGCGCGGATTGCAACCTGCGGTGCGCTCTCCGGCCCCGGGCACGCCCCTGACCACGCGCCCCGGCGGCGCAGCCGCCTCCGCCTGCGAACGGGGGGCTTGCCCCCCTGAGCAGGCGGACGCCCGGCAAGACAGGGGGGGTCCAGGGGGATCTCCCCCTGGTCCGGGGACCGGGAGCGGAAGCCCCCGCCACGGCGCTACCGCCGGTTCGCATCCCGCGCCCTGGGCGGCGTCACGATCCGATCCGAGGTCGCGTTCTTCCTCAGCCGATCCGGCGTCGCCGCCTTGGACAGGCTCGCCAGCGCGATGAACCACGCTTTCGGCATGTCGGTCGGCAGGCCCACGGGCACGCCCGCGAGCTTCGGCGTCTCGGTGAAGCTGCGCCCCGGCTCCTCGAATTCCGGCGCCGTGCAGTTGATGCAGGGATAGCCGCCCGAGGTGCAGGAGCCCGACCCGTTCCAGGGCCTGATGTTGCAGTCGCCATGGGCCTGGGTGCCGATGCAGCCGAGATGCTCCATCATGCAGCCGACGTCCGACAGCTCCTCGGCGCTGGCCTTGTACTCGTAATACTCGTTGCGCGAACAGCCGTGGTGCACGAGGTGGTCGGCATAGAAGCGCGGGCGGCGCAGGGGGTCGAGATCGCCCTCGGCGAGGCCCCCCTCGGCCAGAAGGGCCAGCGTCTCGATGATCCAGCCGGGGTGCGTAGGGCAGCCGGCGACGTTGACCACGGGCAGGCCCGAGGCGCTGCGGAACCCTGCCCCAAGGACGCCGCCTTCATGCGCGCCCTCGTATTGCAGGCCCGCGGCGTCGGTGACGTTCGGCCCCGCCGCCGTCACGCCCCCCCAGGCGGCGCAGGAGCCGATGGCGACCACGTCGCGCGCCACCGCGCCCAGCTCCCGCACCCAGTCGAGCATCGGCTTGCCGGTTCCGGCCATGACGTGGAAGCGGCCGGTGCCGTTCGGCCCGCGGGCGATCGCCCCTTCGACGCACAGAACGTCGAGGCGCTCGTCGCCCGACAGGCAGCGGCCCATGATGGCGCGCGCCTCGGCCCCGGTCTCGAGGCTCAGCGCCGGGTGCCACAGGATGCGGATGCCGAACAGCTCCAGCTGCTCGGGCAGCCCCGGGTTCTCGGCGCACAGAAGCGACATGGTGCAGCCCCCGCAGCCCGCCGATTGCAGCCACAGAACGTTGAGGGTCATGCCCCGCCTCCCTGCCCGGCCGCCGCCGGGGCGCCGTCATCCTCGCCCGCCGCGGGAAGCTCCATGCGGAACACCGCGCCGCCGCCCTCGCGCGGGCGGGCGGTGAGGGTCCCGCCATGCTCCTCGACGATCTTGTAGGAGATCGAGAGGCCGAGGCCCGTGCCCTCGCCCACCGGCTTGGTGGTGAAGAACGGATCGAAGATCTTCAGCGCCACGTCCTCGGGGATGCCCGGGCCGCGGTCGGCGACCTCGAGCGTCGCGCGGCCGCCCTCGCGGGCCAGCGTCAGCTCCACCGGCGCCTCGGCGCCGTTTTCCGTGGACTGGGGACCCATCGCGTCGATGGCGTTCTGCACGAGGTTCATCACCACCTGCTGCACGTGGCCCTGCCGCCCGCGGGCCAGCACCGGCCCGTCGGCATGAACCGTCACGCGCGCATGGCTGCCGCGACCCTTCACGACCCAGAGGGCCGCGGTCTCGGCGCAGGCGGCGAGGTCGAAGGCCTCGATCTCCCCGGTCCCGTCGCTGGACAGCCGCCGCAGGCTTTCGACGATGTCGCGCACCCGCTCGGCCCCCTCCAGCGCGCCGGACACGGCCTGGCGCAGGCGCAGCATGGCGCGGTCGAGCTTGAGGTCGCGGCGCAGCGCGACCAGCTCTTCGCGGCTCGCGCCCGCCTCGACCTGCTCGAAATAGGTCTCGAGCTTGCCCGCGTAGCGTTCCAGCGCGTGGGCGTTGCCGTAGACGAAGGAGATGGGGTTGTTCAGCTCATGCGCCACGCCCGCCACGAGGCGGCCGAGCGAGGCGAGTTTTTCCGAGTGCACGAGCTGGCTCTGCGCCGTCTTGAGGGCGGCGTGGGAGCGTTCCATCTCGTCATAGGCGCGGCGCAGCTCGCCCACCGGGCGGCCGATGAGGACGGCTCCGAGGAACCGGCGGCGCGAATCGCGGCGCGCGGCGATGCCGAGCTCCAGCGGCGCGGGGCCGGTCGGGGTTTCGATGGACCGCTCGGCATGGGGCGCCTCGGCGCCCGAGCGGGCCTGCTCGAAGGCGCGGCGCAGGGGGGCGCGGTCATCCTCGGCGAACAGGGTTTCGAAGGGCGCGCCGAGCACCGCGTCGCGCCTGCGCCCGGCGAGGGCGAGGAAGGCGCTGTTGGCCTCGATCACCTGCCCGCCGGGGTCGCAGACCAGCAGCGCGTCGGTCATCGAGCCGAGCACGCCGTCGAGGAAGGCGCGCAGGCCTTCGAGTTCCGCGTTGCGGGCCTCGAGCTGGTTCTGGTGGTCGATGAGCTCGGAATAGGTCCGGTCGATGGAGGCGAGCACGTCGACCCAGGCCTGTTCGGGCATCTCGCCGCCGCGGGGCGGGGCCTCGGGCGGCGTCTGGGTGGGATCGGGGGTCATGGGCGTCATGCTGGGGCGCCGCGGGCGCGGCTTCAAGGGGCGGCGTGCGGGGGCGGCCCCGGGGTCGCCCCCGTGGTCGGTGGAGAGTCGGCCCGGGGTTGGCGGAGGGTTGGCGGGGGCCTGTCGGCGGCGGCCTTGCGGGGCGCGGAAAATTCGTCGCCCGGGGGCCTTGCATCGCGCCCGGGCATCTGTATAAACCGCCCTGCGCCGGACAGGTGGCCGAGTGGTCGAAGGCGCACGCCTGGAAAGCGTGTATAGGGGCAACTCTATCGAGGGTTCGAATCCCTCTCTGTCCGCCACTTCCCCCCTTCAGGCAAGGGGTTGAAGACAAAGGGGAGATCGGCCCGCAAGGCCGCTCCCCTCTTTCTTTTCCAGCGATCCTCTGCACGCCGGGCGCCCCATCGCGCGGCGCGCCCCCGCTTGCGGGCGCGGGCCCGGGCCGGACGCGTCTCGTCCCCCCTGCCGCGCCCGCGCAGCCCCCGTCGCCGTCGCCGCCCGCGCCGGTCAGGGATAAAGGCCCTGCGCGCCGCGCGCGAACATGCGCCGCGCCGCCGCCGCCCAGGGCGCGCCGTCGCTGGCGGCGTAGGTCCAGTAGAGGCCGCCGCCCGGGGGCGGAACGGTCCACTCGTCGAGATGGATGCCGCCGCCGCGCATCTGGTGCCCGACGCAGCCATATCCCCGCGCCAGCCAGTATTGCCCCAGCTCCGCCAGCTCCAGCCCCTGGACCTGGCGGCCGCCCGCGTCGAAGACATGCACGTCCGCGGCCCGGCCGCCCTGGCCGAAATCATCGTGGCGCACGCTGCCCGTCCGCCGCGGGCCGCGCCCCTTCCGGTCCTGCCCGCCGCTGTAGATGTTCACGGTGCAGGAGGGGCCGTGCACGGCCTCGACCGCCTCGAGGATGCGGCGCTCGAGGTTCGGCGTGCAGGGGCGGTTCCGGATCGCGCGCTGGTTGGTGTAGCGCAGCCGCGTCGTCGCCGCCGCGGGGGCCGCGCCGTCCGCACTCCGCCCCGGCCCGAAGGCGGCGGGGACCGAGCGGGCGGCCCCGGCGCCCTCCTCCCCCCAGGCGCCCTCCGGGCCCCAGGCGGATTCTTCCCCCCATGCGGCCTCCAGGCCTGGCGCGTCCCGCGGCCCCGCCCCGGGCGCCATCGCCGCGATCGGCCCGTCATCGAGATCATCGTCGGCGTCGTGACCGGGGACCTCGCCGTGGGCGCCATCGCCCGGGCCGCCCGCCCCGAGACCGTCGCGCACCGCCCGCGCAACCGAGGCGCCCTCGGTCGGGTCGCGGTCGGACTGGATCTCGCCATGCCCGTAGACCGCGCCCTCGTCGATGCCGAAGGCGGCGCAGAGCGCGGCGGCCAGCGCCCGGGCCGTCTCCTCCTGCACCGGCGTCGGGCTGAAGCGCGCCTTGCCGGCGCCGACGCAGGACACGCCGATGGCGTTCTGGTTGCGCGCCTGCCGCCCGAAGGCCCGGCGCATGGCGTGCCCCGAGGGCTTCACGTGGTTGGTCCGCTTGGTCAGCGGCGCGCCCTGCACCACCCGCCCGGTCGGCGAGACGTAGAAGTGATAGCCGAAATGGCGCCCGCCGCGGCCCGGATCGCCGTCGATCTGGTACTGGACGTACCAGTCGATGTCATGCGCCGGGCCGGTGTGGTGGATCACCACCGCCGCGAAGGGCTCCCGCCCGCGGGTGGCCGAGCGGCCATAGGGGCAGGACGGATCCGCCCCCCACTCGATGACAAGCCCGCCGGTCCCGGTCGCGCGGGCGCCGTCGGCCGAGATCTCGACCCCCGGCCGCGGCGCGCCCGCCGGGACGGGAAGGCCGGGCGGCAGGGGCGCGCGCCCCTGCCCCGAGACGGCCGCTTCCAGCGCCGCCAGTCGGTGAAGGATGTCCTGGGTCATTGTCTCGCTCCTCTCAGACGATCACGGCGTAGGCTTCGGTGAAGGCGGCGCGCGCATAGTCTTCGCTGGCGACCGCGTAGCCGCCGTCGCCCCAGCCCGCGCCCCAGCTGTTGCGGATGATGAACCCGTCGCGGGTGTAGCCCACGAGGGCGACGGCATGGCCGCCCCGGGCGCCGGCGGGGTCGTAGCGGTCCAGCCGCCCGCCCGTCGCCGCCGCGTCCTGGAAGGCGTCGTCGACGTCGAGCCGGGTCAGGATCGGCCCGTTCTGATAGAGCCAGCGCCGCCATTCTGCGGTCGAGCGACCGAGATTGTGGTAGCTGGCGATCTTCAGCGCCGCGGCCTGGGCGTAGAACACCCGCTCGGCGCCGCGATAGACCTCGCGCCGGTCGAAGGGCAGCACCTCCTCGGTCACGCAGCCGAGCTTGCGCGCGACGTCGAGGGCGGCCTTCAGGCTGGTGCCGGCGTCCTCGATGAAGCCGGTCGGGCGGTGGGTGAAGACGTCGGTCTCCTTCGCCGCCATCCAGATGAAGCGGACCGAGAGGCGCTGCTGCGGGGCGATCCGCCCGGCCCGCTCGAACTGCCAGCGCAGCACCGAATCCGCCGCGGCCCAGCCGACGCAGGACCCGGTCATGCCCTGGTCGCCCACCGCCCACCAGTCGGCGCGCAGGTCGACCTCCTCCGGCAGCGGCGCGGCGCGCACGAGATCGGCCCCCTCGGCCTCGGCGACGCCCCAGTCGTCCTCGGCGCCCTTCGACGGATTGCAGTTGAGGATCCGCGCCCCGTCCCCCGCGCTCCCGGCGCCCCGGGGGGGCGGCGCGGCGGGGGCGGCGGGCGCGGGCCCGGCCGGGAAGGTCAGCGCGAAATCCAGCGCCTTGTTCCAGCGGTTGACGAGGCCGCGCCAGAACCGGCTGCTCTCGTCGCGGAACCGGCGCTCATAGACCTCGCGCGAGGCGCGCAGGCGGCGCAGCAGCGCGGCCGGGTCGGCCTCGGCCCGCGCGACGGCGCCGCGCGTGATCGGGCCGACCACCCGGTCGGTGGCGACCCCCACCGCGTGCTGGACGATCCAGGCCGCGCCGCCGGGCCCGCGGTTGAACACGCAGTCGCGCAGGTAGAACTCCACCGGCAGGGTCGCGCACCAGCGGTCGGCGGCGTCGGTATAGCCGGCGATGAAGGCGATGGCGTAGGCCTCGGCCTCGTCATGCCGCCCCGCCTCGATCAGCGCCACGAGGTGATCGGCCTCGGCCTTGTGATACCGCTCGTTGATCCCCGCGACCTCGTAGCGCCCGCCGCCGTCGCCGGGGGGCAGCCGGTAGACCATCAGCCGCCCGGTCGCCGGGTCGCGCCGGGCCTCGTAATCGAGGATCCGGCGCGCCATGCGGTCGCGATCCGCGGGGGCGCTGGTCGCCGGGGCGCCCGGCGCGGCGACCGTCGCCGCAATCGTCGCCGCGTCCGCGCCCGCCCCCGCCTCGGGATCCGCGTCGCGCGAGGAGTAGGTGGCGGCGGAGGCCGGGCGGGCCTCGGCGCCCGCCCCGGCCCCCTCGGCGTCGCGGGCGAGGCGCGCGGCGACGGCGGCGGAGAAGGCCGCCGCGATGCGCCCGAACCCGGCGTCCTTGGGGTGAATCTCGTCATGCCAGCTGTTGCGCGACCCGCCGACCGTGCCGCGCAGGTCCACGAACTCGAAATCCGGCCGCTCCTGCGCCATGCGCGCCAGGAAGGCGGCGAAATCGCCGAGGATCCGGCCGACGATCTTGCCCCCGAGCGCGTGCGGGATGCCCAGCGACGCCAGCGGCCGGCCGATCCAGGGGCCGTCCGGGTCGATGGGCGGGACGTCATAGGCATGGCCGAACACCGGCATCCCGGGCCGCGCGGCCTCGAGCCCGTCGAGGATCGCCTCGTAGCCCGCGCGCACCCGCGCCATCAGCGCCTGGTAGGCGGGTTCGTCGAACAGCGCCGCCATGTCGTCCGCGCCCGACCAGGGCCGCAGCACCCCGGCCAGCCGCCCGTCGCCCAGCAGGTCGTTCCCCCCGCCCGAGAGCAGGAACGCGTCCGGCCGCCGCGCCTCGAGCGCCGGGAGGTATTCCTGCCGCGCCGCGATCCGGTCGAGCAGGTCCCCCGCCTCGCCGAAGCTGAGCACCGCCTTGTCCGCCTGGTCCGAGAGGTGGTCGATCACGTCCCGCAGCAGCACCGGGTACTGGAACCAGCTGTCGCCCTCGGAGACGATGGTGATCCCGTCGAACCCGCCGAGGATCCTGAGGTTGAACGCCACCTGCCGCTTCGCCCGCGCGATGCGGTTCAGAAGCGAGAGGCCGGGGCCCGGGCCGCCCGGGGCGCCGTCCGGGGCGGCCTGCGCCGCCCGGAGGGGCCCCTCCGGTTCCGCTTTGGCGCCCGTGCGCAGCGCGAGGGCCGGGGCGAAGGGCGCGACGGCGGTTTCGGCGGGCGCGAACAGCTCGCGCTCCAGCGCCTCGAGCGCGGCGAGGTCGTTCGCGGCGACGGCGTCTTCGATCCTCTGGTCAATCGACATGTCTCGTCTCCCCTGGATTCGGGGGGCGTTCCCCTGCCCCCACTTGGCCGCCGCGCCGGGGGCGCGGGGCTGGCGCGGCGGGCGGCCCCGGGGACCTTCCGCCGGGCTGCGGCCGGGGCCGCGCGTCACTCCTTGGCGGCCTCGGCGATGGGGGCGGGCAGGAAGCATTCCGCCGTCGCCGTCAGCATCGTGTCGTTGGTCGCCTTGAGGGCGGCGCGCTGGGCCTTGACCTTGGCGCGCGTTTCGTCGGCCTTGGCCTCGGCCTTCTTGTCCCCGGCCTCGGCGACTTCGGCCGCCGTCTCCGCCGCCTGGGCGGACGCGACAGCGGCGACGGCCTCCGCGCCGCTGTTCTTCGCGGCCTCGGACGCAGACTTGAGCGCGGTGAAGCTGGCGGCGTAATCGGGCGGCTGGCGGATCAGGCCGCGCCGCAGCTCGACCCGCGCCTTCATGTAACCGCCCTGGACGATGGACTTTCGCTGGTGGTCGAACTCGGGATGCTCCGCGTAGAGGCCCTTGAGGTGCAGGCTCGCCTGCCCCGCCCGGGCCACGCAGCCCACCTGGGTCGAGGCGTCGAGCAGCGCGTTGATGGCGGCGGGGCCGTTCATGTACTCGGTCCCCGCGGCCAGCACGCCGCCCGCCAGCCCCGCGCCGCCCGCGACCGAGGCCGGCCCGCCGAAGGCCAGCCCGCCCACCGCGGTGGCGGCGGCGGCGATGATGCCCACGGCCGCCGCGTCCTGCGCGGTCGCCACCTGGTCGGCGGCGGAGACATAGGTTTCGGACAGCGCCACGCCGTAGGAGATCAACTGGTCGAACTCCTCCAGGTGCAGCGGCGAGGCATGGGGCGAGTTCACCTTGCCCGTCGCCTTGTCGATCGGCTTGCGCTCGTTCTGCACGAGGTCGGCGCCGGGCGCGCAGGCCCCGGCGAGCATCGCGGCGAGGGCGATCGCCCCGCCCCGGGATCGGGTCTTCGGTCTGGGGGTGGTCATGGTCGGCTCCTTCGCCTCTGGTTTCAGGATCGCTTGCCGCGATCGGGGAAAGCGGGACGGGGCCCCGCCGGAAGCATCGGCGCGAGGTCGAGCTCGAGCGCGCCCGGCAGCCGGTCGAGCCGGTCCGCGACCATCGCCCGGAACTCCTGCCAATCGCGGGCGAAGGCCGCCGGGCAGGCCGCCGCCGACCAGCGCCGATGCGGCGCCGCGCGGTCCAGGCCCTGCCCGATCCGGCGCAGCAGCACCGCGGTCAGCAGCGCGGCGCGGGCGTTGGCGGCGGGCTGGTCGATGCCGCGGCGCCCGCAGATCTTCACGCCGATGCCGCGCGCGTCGGCGCCGCGGGCCTCGCGGCCCGTCTCGTCCACCGCCAGGCGCCCGAGGGCGCGCCGGTCGTCGACGGTGAAAAGCCAGGCCGCGTCGGCGGCGCCCGCCACGCCGCGCGCATGGGCTGCTGCGGCGGCGGCGGCGCCGGGGGCGGCGGAAAGGTCGTCCCCGGCGCCGAAGATGGTCACGTGGTCCGGCGCGATCAGCGCGCCCGGGCGGTCGGGCCGCCCCGGGGGGATCCTCTCGAGCGAGAGGTTCAGCCGCGCGCGCATCTCCTGCTGCGAATACATCGGGGCCCCCGCCGTCAGACCGTGCGCGCCGGGCGGGTGCAGGGGGCGGGCCCGGCGGCGACGGCGGGCCCGCCCCCGGGCGCCGCCGGCGCCGCCGCGCCCGGGATCGCCCCCGGCGCGGCCAGCGCCGCCGCCACCGCCGCCCGGGCGTTGACGCAGCCATGGCCGTAGCGCGGGTCGGGCACGGCGTACTGGTCCGGCAGCGTCCGGGCGGTGTCGGCCAGGATCCGCTTCACCTCGGCCGCCGACAGCGACGGGTTGGCGGCCAGCACCAGCGCGCAGACCCCCGCGACCAGCGGACAGGCGCTGGAGGTCCCGCCGAAGCGGTCGGCGCTTTCGACCGTGTAATCGCCGCGCGCATAGCCCGCGGGGCGCACGCTGCCGGCCGAGGTCACCTCCCACCCGGTCATGTCGGTGGTGACCACGCCCCAGCCCCCGGCCCCGCTCGAGGGCGCGGCGATCCAGATCTCGGCCCCCTTGTTCGAGTAATGCGCCTGCGCGTCCCGGCTGGTGGTCGCGGCGACGGCGATCACGTCGGGATGGATCGCGAAGCCGTTCACCGACCCGGCGGCCGGGTCGTTCACGTCGCGCGCCTCGTTGCCCGCCGCGAACAGCACCACGCAGCCCTTGCCGTCCCGCCCGTCGCGCGCGGCGCGCTCGATCATCCGCGCCTTGCGGGTCGAGAGCGGGAAGTTGCGCGCCCGCGCGCCCCAGCTGTTCGAGATCACCGCGGCGCCGGACTGGACCGCGAAATCGAACCAGCGTTCGAACCCCGCATCGGTGATCGAGCGTTCCATCGCGACGGCGACGAGGCGGCTGTCGGGCGCCGCGCCCACCACCCGCCCGCCGCTGCGCCGGGCCAGCGCCACCCCCGCCACCGCGGTCCCGTGCCGCCGCCCCGGGCGGGGCCGCCCCACCGGCCCCCCGGTCTCGGCGTCTAGGGTCGCGTCCGCCTGTCCCCACAGGTCGGGATGCGACAGGTCGAACCCGTCGTCGATGATGGCGACCCGCACCTGCGGCAGCCCCGTTTCGGGCAGCAGCGCCCAGGCGTCGGCGACCCGCGCGTCGGCGCCCTTCACGTAGCCGACCGAGGTCCCGTCATGGGTCCCCTCGTTGCGCAGGTGCCATTGCAGGGGGGCGAGGTCGTCCTGCGCGGGCGCCCCGGCCCCGCAGGTCTCGAGCGGCACGCCCAGGTCCGGCTCCGCCGCCGCGACGCGCGGGTCCGAGAGCAGCCGGCGGCTGACCTCCACCGGGTTGCGCGAGGCGGAGGTGGCGGTCGCCAGCAGCCCGTCCGCCCCCCGCGCCTCGAGCACGCCGAGCCCCAGCTCGGCCAGCAGCGCCGAGCGCGCCGCATCCGGGACCCCCGCCTTGAACTCGAGGTAGATCTCCCCCGTCGGGACCAGCGGCGTCGGGTCGGCGCCGACATGCCAGACATGGGTGCCGAGGCCGATCTCGGGGCGTTCGCGGCGCCGGTCGAGCCAGTCCTCGGCGCCCGCGTCCGACAGGCGCACCACCTCGAACCCGCCCAGCGCCCCCTCGCGCCGGGCGGCGCCGCGCGCCGCCTCGAAATCCATCGCGTCCTCGAAGCTGCGGGCCGCGCCGCTGCGCGGGCGCAGCCCGACGAGGTCGTCGCTCTTGCTCAGCGACAGCCTGGCGCCGCCGAATTTCAGCTCGATCGGGTCGGTCGTCACGGGTCAGCCCTCCTGCATCCTGTTGCGGCAGCGATGCGGGAAGCCTCGGCCCCGGGGGGTCCGAAAAGCGTGAGCCGGGGCGTGAGTAAAACGTGAAACCGACCGTGAAGGGGCGGGCGGGCGGCCCGGGGCGGCGCGAGGAGGCCCGGCGCGAAAGGACGGCGGGAAAGCGAAAGCCGCGCCCCCCGGGGAGGGGGCGCGGCGAAAACGGGCGGGCGCGGGCGCGAACGGGCGCGGCGTCAGTCGGCGCGGAACCGCACCCGCATCCGCCGCGCCTGGCTTTCGGAATGGAAGCCCTTGCGCGGGATGTCCTCGCCCTTCAGGCGGTCGAGATGCACCAGCTGGCGGCGCGCGAACCGCTCGACCCGGGCCGAGCGGGAGGCGAGCGTCTCGGGCGTGTCGCTGGGGACCTGGGGGCGGCCGAGAGACAGCGGGCGCAGGATCGCGTCCACCGTGGGCAGCGACGGCGCGGCGGGGGGCGCCGCCCCGGCCTCCGCCTCCGCCTCCGCCTCCGGCCCAGCACCGACCCCGGCCCCCGTCCCGGCCCCGGCCCCGGCCACCGTCCCGGCCCCCGCTTCGGCGGCGTGCAGCGCCCGGGCGACGCCCTCGGCGATCAGCCGGGCGATCTGCGGCGCGGCCACGCTGGTGCCGTTCAGCGCCACCGCGGCGCCGCTGCGGGTCCCGGCGCCGAGAATGCCGCCGATGGCGCGGCTGGTCTCGCTCGGGGCCACGTGGTCGGGCGCGTAGATCCGGGCCGAGCCCGCGGCGCTGTAGGGCGCGACGGCGAGGTTGTGCGCATAGCCCCCGGCGACGACGGTGACATGGGACTGGGCGCGGCGCGCCAGCTTGCGGCCCGCCTTGTCGTCCCCGGCGATCCCGGGGGCCTGCGCGTCGTCCCCGTCTTCCTGCTCGACCTCCAGATCGATGGCCTTGAACTTCACGCTCGCAAGGCTCGAGAGGGTGCCGTTGCGGCGGATGTCGCCGGTTGCGTATTCGCGCACGGCCAGGTCGGTGTTCGCCTCGAAGCGCCCCTCGTCGGTGACGCGCGACTGGAACACGCTCTGCCGTCCCCGCGGCGCGAGGTTCGAGACGCTCTCGTCGCGCAGGATCCAGCCCTCGAGCCGCCCGCCGACGCCGACCCGCGCGCACAGCCGCAGCCGCCAGTCGCCCGCCGGGGCCAGCGGCTTGTCATGGTCCATCCGCCGGGTCGGGGCGAGGGCGATAAGGATCCGGGTCTCGAGATCCGCCTTCCCGCGCCGGTTCTTCCGGCTCTTCGCCTCGGGGTCGAGGGGGCGGTCCACGGCGACCCGCGCCGCCGCCCGGGTCGCGGGGAGGCAGCCCGGGTCGGGCGCGCCCGCCGCCCCGCCATCCGGCGCCCAGGTGCAGGTCTTCGGGTCCTGCGCCTCCGCCTCGGGGACGAGGATCCAGGCCCGGGGCGCGTGCTTCTGCTCGATCGCCTTGCTGATGTCGAAGGTGATCGGATCGACGCCCGGCGCCTCCAGCGTCAGCGTGATCCCGGAGGCGTTCTTCGGGCACCAGAGCTCGAGGAAGCTGCTGGTGCGGTCCTCGTGCGGGACGTGGAAGCTCTCCTCCAGGCGCTGGCGCTGCGGCTGCTGCGCCACGCCGGTCCCGGCATGGGTCCGCAGCAGGTGCGAATTGCCCGCGGGCAGCACCACTTCGACATAGGGCGCGGGCCCGTCGAGGGCCTGCGCCAGCGCCATGTAGTCGGCGATGGCGTCGGTCAGCCGGGTCTCGAGGATGCTGGCGCCGTTGCGCGCGCCGCTGGTCAGCCCGTAGCTGAAATTGACGACCAGCGGGACGGCGGCGCCGAGCGCCTCCGAGATCGCCGCGGCGCGGGCGAAGACGTGGTCGATGGCGTCGAAGGTGGCGGCGAGCTGGGTCGCCCCGGAGGAATCCTGCGAGGCGAGCACCGGCAGCTGCACCCCGATCAGCCGGATGTCCCCGGCCAGCCGCGCGCCCTCCGCCGTGCCGCGCGCCTCGGGGCCGTACCCGGCGGCGAGCGAGGCGACGTGGCAGCCATGGGCGTAGCGCGCATGGAGCGGCGAGGGCGAATAGCCCCTGCCCCGCGGCCGGGTGACGCCGAGCCGGTCGAGGATCGCCCCCTCGGACAGGCGCGCGGGATCGTTCAGCAGCGCGTCCACCTCCGGGGCCGTGATCTCGCGCCCGTAGCGGACCGAGGCGGCGTCCGGCGCCGCCGCGTCCTGCACCCAGAGCGAGGCGAAGCGGCAGCGGCGCCCACCGTCCTGCGCCCTGAACAGGAAGTCCTCCTGCGCGGGGTTGAAGCTGTCGTCGATCACCCCGACCAGCACCGTGCGCGGGCCGAAGACGGTCTCGTCCACTTCGAAGGGCACGGGCGTCGCGGCGGGGATCGAGGTCGCCCGCAGCGGCATCGGCGCGGTGATCGCCTTGATCGGCGGGACCGCGGGCGTCTCGTCGAAGATCACGCCGCCCGCGGCCTTGCGGATATCGGTGCGCTCATCGAAGCGCGGGCCGCTGGAGGTCTTCTCGCGGAACGCGAGCACCGCGACATGGTCGAAATCGCCCTCCTCGGCCTCCAGCTCCCGCGACCGGCGGAAGGCGCCGGCATAGCGCAGCAGCCAGTGCGCATAGCCCTCGGTCAGCGCGACCTTCTCTCCCGCCTCGCCGTCCAGCGGCTGCACCAGGTCATCGGCGACATCCGCGCGCCAGACGAGCTTTCCGGGCATCAGGGCGCCTCCCACTCGGCCGCGGCGCGCGCGACGAGCGCGCGGAACAGCGAGCCTTCCCCGGGCGCCGCGACGTGGTGCGGGGCCCCGAGGGTCACGCGGTCGTCGCCGTTCTGCAGCGCGCCCGCATCGGTGAACAGGTCCTCGTGCACGAAGTCCTTGTCGGCCTGCTGCATCCCGTCGAAGGCGAAGGTGGCGACCGGGGTCCCGCCCGCTTGCGTCGTCGCCGGGTCGGCCCCGAGGCCGAGCAGCGCCTGGCCGATCACCGCCCCGAGGGCGGCGCCGGCGACGGAGTCCACCGGGTAGTGCACCCCGGCGATGGTGCGGTTGATGGCGATCCGCTCGGCCATGCGGAACAGCATGTCGGCCAGTTTCTGCGCGCCGACGGACCCGGCGCCGCCCGCGCGCGCGGCGAGGAACCCGTTGAGGAAGGTGGCGACGGCATAGGCCTCGGCCGCGTGGCCGCTGGGCAGCGTGCCATGCCCCGGCGTCGGCAGCATCGGCTGCACCTGGGGCGAATAGGCGTCGGGCCGGTGACAGGCGAGGATGTGCTTCACGTCCAGCACGCAGGCGCTGGCGACGGCGTAGAGGATGCCGACCAGCTCATGCGTCCAGCGCCGCTGGCCGGGATGCAGGCCGATGACGTGGTTGAAATAGAGCGTGGTGTACCCCGCCTGGGTCAGGATCTCGGTCGCCCGGTCGGCGCGCAGGTCGGCATAGCTGCGCAGGAAGCGCAGCTGGGCCTTGAACGCGTCCGCGTCCGGCGCGGCGAAGCGCGCGAGCACGGCGGGCGCCGGCGCGGCGATGTCGGGGCCGAGCGCGTGCAGCGCGGCCCCGGCCTTGTCCTGCGGCGTCGCCCCGGGCGCGACCGTGGTGCGGAAGGCGGCCAGCACCTCGCGCAGGATCACGGCCGAGCGCACCGCGGGCGACCAGGCCTCGAGATTGTCCACCGCGCCGGGCGTCCGCGCCTTCGGCGTCATCACGTCGGCCACGTCCCAGCGCCCGACGATCCCCTCGCGCGCATGGAGCAGCCCTGCGGCCGAGGCCCCGTCGACCGAGCCCGCCGTCGCCGCCCCGCCCGAGATGCCGGTGATCCCGGTGATCCCCGTGCTGCCGGAAATGCCGGTGATCCCGGTGATGCCCGTGATCCCCGTGATGCCGGTGATCCCCGTTATCCCGGTGATGCCCGTGATCGTCGCCATGTCGAAGCCTCCTGCTGCGCGGAAAGGTCGGTGTCGAAAGCCCGTCGCCTAAAGGTCGGAGCCGAAAGCCCGGCGCCTAAAGGTCGGAGCCGAAAGGTCAGTGCCGGGGAAGCCCGGCCGAGGACAGCGTCTCGGCCCAGTCCCGGCCGGTCGGGTAGGCGGCGGCGGGATGCCGCGCGAGATAGGTCTGCACCGTCAGCGTCGGGTCCAGCGCCCTGAGCGCGCGCATCGAGGCGGCGGCCTCCGCCTCCCGCCCCATCTTCGCCAGCGCCACCGTGCGCACCCGCAGCGCCGAGACGTGGTGCGCATTGGCGTCGAGCGAGCGGTCGATCACCCCCAGCGCCTTCTCGTAAAGGCCGTCGGTCACGTAGGCGGTCGCCGCCAGGGTGTCGAAGAAGTAGCTGTGCGGATCGAGCGGCGAGAGCGCGAGCGCGCGGTCGGCATAGCGCACCGCCGCCGCGCTCTCGCCCACGAAGGAATGCAGCCGCGAGCGCAGGATCGCCGCCAGCGCGTTGCTCGGCTCCAGCGCCTCGGCCGCCTCGAAGCGCCCGCGCGAGGTCTCGTGGTCATGCGCGAGGTCGGCCTGCACCATGCCGTCGACGGCGAGCGCGAAGGAATTGCGCGGGTCGATCTGCAGCGCCCGGTCGACCATCTGCGAGGCCGCCTCGGTATCCGCCGCCGCGTCCTCGCTCCAGCCCTGCGAGACCGCGAGGATGTGCCACTTGGAGATCCAGGCGTAGCCCTCGGGGCGGCCCGGCGCGCGGGAGATCAGCTCCTCGAACTGCCGCCGGGCGGTGTCGAACGCGCCCCTGGTCTGGCGGTGCATCAGCGCGATGGCGGACATCAGCAGGGCGTGGGTCTCCACGTTCGGCAGCGGCTGGGTGCGCGCCAGCTCGGCCGAGGCCGAGAGGATGCGGTGCCCGATATGGTTCGCCAGGTCATGGGCCACGCGGCTCTCGCCCGCCAGCACCGCGGCGGGGCTGTCCTCGCTGCGCAGGGTCGAGAGCAGCCGGCCCCGGCGCGCGTCATAGAGGTCGGCGTCCACCAGGAACCGCCGCGCATCCCCGCGCAGCGAGCCATGGAGCACGTAGTCCACCCCCAGCGCGCGCTGCACCAGGTCGAGGTCGACCGGCCCGCCGGCGACGCTGCGGCTGGAGAGGTGCGAGATGACGTCGATGAATTGCGAGCGGCTGAGCGCGCGCGACACCTCGAGCGCCAGCAGGTCCGAGAAATAGGCCGCGTCCTCGACCCCCCCGGGGCTGAGGAAGGGCAGGATGGCGACGCGGGGCATGATCCCCTCGTGCGCCGGGCGCAGGACCGGCGCGCCGGGCAGCGGGCCGCCCTGGCGCTTCTCGCGCAGCCAGTCCTCGAACCCGTCCTCGCGGATGTCGAGCCCCTCGAGGAACTGGCCGTCGCGCCGGTCCCCGACCAGCGCCACCCGGCCCTGGCGCAGGGCGACGTCGCTGTTGGTCACCTCGAAGCAGTCATCGAAGGCGGGGCCGAACACGGCGCGCAGGTCCGACAGGCAGCGGCGCAGGCTGGCGCGCCCATGCTCGGCATCCGCGCGCGACCACAGCAGGTCCTGCAGCCAGGCGCGGGTGTGCCGGCCGTTGGCCGCGGTCGCGAGCACGGCCAGCAGCGCCTTCTGCTTGGCGCTTCGGATCGACAGCGCGCCGCCGTCCTGCCACCTGGCGGCGAACGCGCCGTGGACCCGGATCTCGAGGCGCGTATTCACCCTGCGAATCCTTCCCGGACCCGGCCCGAAACCTCTTTTTCGGACCCACCTGGCGTCGATCCTGCCCGATGAATCGAGGATCAGGAAGCGTTTCACACTTTTTTCACAGGCGTATCTCGCGCTGTTCTGCACCTTCTGCGCGACGCAAGCGGCGGGGACTTAACGCTTTCTTGCGCCTCGCCGCGACGTTTCCCCCCGCCGGTCGCGAAAGCCGCCGCCCCGGGCGGGGCGGCGGCGCGGCGATGTCGGGCGGGGGATGGGGGCGGCGCGGCTCAGCCGCCCCCGCCGGGCGCGAGATTGCCGGGGCTGAACGGAGAGGACGGAGCGGAGGACCCGCCGGGCGCGAGGCTTCCGGGGCTGAACGGTGAGGACGGCGCCGAGGACCCGCCGGGCGCGAGGCTTCCCGGGCTGAAGGGAGAGGACGGCGCGGGAGAGGCGGGCGCGGGCGCCGCGCCGCCGGGGGCGAGGCCGCCCGGCGCGAACACGCCGCCGCCCTGGCCGCCTTGCGCAGGCGCCTCGGGGGCCGCGTCGCCCTCCTGCGCCTTGCGGGCCGCCTCGGCGTCCTCGATGGCCTTCAGGCGCTCGGCCCGCAGCTGCTCCTGCACCGCGCGCTTCTGCTCGAGGATCTGGAGCTCGCACTGGGCGCTGTCGTTCTGCGACCCCCACCACAACACCCCGGCGACCAGCGCCGCCATGATCCCCGCGACCGTGGCCGGGTGCGACAGCCGCCGCAGCAGCGGCCGGTCCATCGGCAGCGTCCCGGCCTCGAGCCGCGCCGCGCGCCGCCGCCAGGCCTCGAACACCGTGGCGAAGACGAGGGTGCCGCCGACGATGATCACCGCGACGGCGGAGATCGACGGGTCGATCCCGTAGCGGACCTTGGAGGCGAGGACGGTGGTGAAGGTGCTCTCGGCCACCACGGTGAAGACGGTGGTGTTGTAGTTCTCCATCGAGGCGAGGAAGGCGAGCACCGCCGCCGAGCCGATGGCCGGCGCCATGAACGGGAGCAGCACCTTCACGAAGGCCTGGGTCGGCGTCGCGCCCATGTCGAGCGCCGCCTCGGTCAGCGTCGGATCGAAGCGCTGGATGCGGGAGAGGAACACGAGCATCGAGTAGGAGGCGATGAAGGTCACCTGCCCCGCGATGGTCAGGAAGATGCCATCATAGAACAGGCTGTCATAGGACGCGCCCAGCGCGCTGCCCGCCCGGTCCCAGAAGATCAGGGTCGAGAGGCCGATCACCACCCCCGGCACCAGGATCGGGGCGATGAACACGGTGTAGAGCGCGGCGCGCAGCCGCTCGCCGACCTGGGAGAGGGTAATGGCCGCGGCCAGCCCGATGGGCACCGCGATGCAGACCACGCCGAAGCCGATGACCACCGAGTTGCCGATCCCCTCCAGCAGCCGCTCATCGGCGGCGAGCTTCGAGAACCAGTCGGTCGTCAGGCAGTCCCAGGGGCTGATCCGCGGGAAGGAGGCGGAGTTGAAGGCCGTCATCGCCATAACCGCCAGCGGGCCGAAGAGATAGGTGAAGAACAGCAGCAGGTAGAGGGCGGAGGGCAGCGAGTAGGAACGTTTCATCGGCCGATCGCCCCGATCGAGACGCGGAAGATCCGCATCATCAGCATCACGAAGCCGATGCAGACGATCAGCAGCACGATGGCGTAGGCCGAGCCGCGCGGCCAGTTTCCGCCCTGGTTGAACCACTGGTAGACGAGCTGCGTGAACCACAGGTTCGACGGCCCGCCGAGGATCTGCGGCGCCGCCAGCGCGCCCGCGGTCAGCATGAAGACCATGGTCGACCCGCTCGCGATCCCCGGCTTGGCATAGGGGATGACCACCTTGCGGTGGACCTGGAGGGTCGAGGCCCCCATGTCCCGCGCCGCCTCGATCTGGTTTTTATCCAAGGATTCTATGGCGTTGTAGAGGGGGAAGATCATCAGAAGGATATAGGCGTAGGCGAGCCCGGCATAGAGCGCCACGTCCTGGCCGATGAAGTCGATGGGCGCGTCCCAGAGGCCAAGGCCCATCCCCGCCTCGTTGATCACGCCGGTGGCGCCGAACAGGATGCGGAAGGCGAAGGCGCGCAGGATCTCGTTGACCCAGAAGGGCACGATCAGGGCCAGCACCAGCAGGCGGGTGGCCGCCGCGCCCGAGCTTTGCGCCAGCAGGAACGCCACCGGGTAGCAGATCGCGAGGTCGATCACCGTGACGAACACCGCCGCGACCAGCGTCTTGACCAGCGTGCCGATGTCGAGCGCGTTGTACGCGTCCTGGTTGGCCGGGCCGCCGAGGGCGAAGTGCTTGTATTGCTCGAGCGTATAGGTGTCGTTCGGCCCGCCGACCTGGCTGGGCGGCAGGTTGTGGCGGAAGCTGAAATCGAGCATCGCCAGCTGCGGCAGCAGCACCAGCAGGAACACCCAGATCGAAACGGCCAGCATCAGGTAGATCGCGACGGGCATGCCGTTGCGGTCGGCGAAGCCGCGGAACACGTGGACGAGGCCCGTGTGTTGCGGCGGGGCGGTGCGCGGGGCGGCCATCGGCTCAGGCCTTCGCCAGCGGGCCGCGCGGCAGCGCCGTGGCCATGTCGGGGGTGAAGCCGACCGCGCCCGTCGGGGCGGCGGCGGCGGCGTCGTTGACGAGGGTCATGCGGATCTCTCCGCCCCCCGGGGCGGTCAGCGACAGGTGGCGCACGGCGCCCTCGAACTCCTCGCGCAGCGGCTGGGCGGCGAAGCTGTTCTCGGCGCCCGGCATGGCGGGGGACAGCGCCTCGGGGCGGATGAAGACGAGGCAATCGGCCCCGGGGGCGAGTTTCTCATGCGTGCAGCCGACGGTGAGCGGCGCGCCGAAACCGGCGTCGACCTGCGCGAGGGCGCCATTGCGGGAGACGACCCTGGCCGGGATGGCGTTGTTCTCGCCCACGAAGCTGGCGACGAAGGCGGTGGCGGGGCGGTCATAGACGTCGCGCGGGGCGCCGACCTGCTCGATCTTGCCCTCGGACATCACGGCGACGCGGTCGGACATGGTCAGCGCCTCGCCCTGGTCATGGGTGATGTAGATGAAGGTCAGGCCCACCTCGCGCTGGATCGCCCGCAGCTCGGTGCGCATGTGCTGGCGCAGCTTGAGGTCGAGCGCCGAGAGCGGCTCGTCCAAGAGGAGGATGTCGGGCTCGACGGCGAGGGCGCGGGCGATGGCGACGCGCTGCTTCTGCCCGCCCGAAAGCTCCGAGACCTTCTTGTCGCCCTGCCCCGGCAGCGCGATCAGCTCCAGAAGCTCATCGGCGCGGCGGCGGCGCTCGGCCTTGCCCACGCCGCGGACTTCGAGGGGGAAGGCGATGTTGTCGGCGACGGACATGAGCGGGAACAGCGCGAGGTTCTGGAAGATCAGCGCCGTGGGCCGCTTGTTGGGGCCGATGCCGCGCATGTTCTCGCCGCCGATCAGCACCTTGCCGCGGGTCGGGTCCTGGAAGCCCGAGACGCAGCGCAGAAGCGTGGTCTTGCCGCAGCCCGAGGGGCCGAGGAACGAGAAGAACTCGCCCCCCGCGATGTTGAGATGGGCGTCCTTGACGGCGGTGTAGTCGCCGAACTGCACCGACACGTGGTCGAGCGTCACGTCCTTGGTCATTGGGGGCTCCGGCAGGCAGGGGTTGGCGCGCGCGGGGCGCGCCGAGGGGGCCGCGCCGCCCGCCCCGGGCGGGGGACGGGCGGCGAGGCATGGGGCGAAGGCCCTCGGGTCAGGCGGGCCCGATCAGGCGCCCCTCATCAGGCGCTCGTGAAGCGGTTCACGAACTCGGTGCGCATGTCGGCGTACCACTGCGGCTCGGCCGGCCAGGGGTTGAGGTTGGCCAGCGCCTCCCCGGGATAGGCGTCGGCGAAGTTGCGCGCATAGGTCTCTCCGGCGAACTTGTCGGCGCCGAGGACGGGCGAGTTGTAGCCGTGATGGTCGATCGCCTCGCCCGCCAGCTCGGGCATGTAGGCGTACTTGATGAACTCGTAGATCTCGTCCGTGTTCTCGGCCCCGACGGGCATGGCGAGCCCGTCGACCCAGGCCATCGCGCCCTCGACCGGGGCGGCGTACATCACCGGCTCCCCCGCGGTCTTGAGGGCCAGCGGCGGGCCGTCCCAGGTCTGGCCGACGATCACGCCCTCGTTCAGCAGGCCGTTCTTCTGGCTGTCGGCGTCGTTCCAGATCAGCTTGATGTTGCCCTTCTTCGCGATGCACCAGTCGGTGATCTTGGTCCAGACCTCGGTCATCGCCTCGGGCGAGGTGTAGGCCTTCCACACGTCGCCCTTCGCCAGCGCGCCGATGGTCTCCATGTACAGACCCGCGCCGAGCATCATCGAATGCGCGCGGCCCATGGTCTTGCCCGCGTTCTCCTCCGCCCAGACGTCGCCATAGGACGGCAGCACGCCCGCGGGGGTGAACTGGTCCGTGCGCCAGGCGATGCCCTCGGTGCCCCAGATATGCGGCAGCCAGTAGCAGGCGCCGTCCGCGAAGGCCCATTCGGTCGTGCCGATCTTGGCCATGGCCGGGTTGACCGCGTCCAGCGGGACCTTGCTCATGTCGAAGGGCTGCAGCAGCTCCAGCGGCTTCCACTGCAAGGAGCGGTTGTTGGTCGGCGAGACGATGTCGAAGCCGCGGCCCCTGGTGGCCTTCATCTTGTTGATGATCTCTTCGTTCGAGCCGATGCCGGTGAAGTTGATGGTGATGCCGGTCGCCTCGGTGAAGGCCTTGGTGAAGGTTTCGGGCAGGTAGTCCGACCACATCAGGATGTTGATCTCGCCCGAGGAGGCGAGGGCCTTGCGGCTGACGAGGGCGGGGGCGGCGAGGAAGGCGGCGGCGGCGACGCCCCCTTTCAGCACGGCGCGGCGGCCCATGCGGCCGGTCTTGTCGAAATCGCTCATCACGGAAGCTCCCTGTCGCTGGCCCGTCTGCGGATGTCGCGGGCTCGATCCGTCGCGCCGGTGTTGCGGCGCAGCGAAAATGCTGCCTTGCGGGGGAGGCTCGGGATAGAGCCACAGCGCCCATTCAAGGGGCGCCAGATTGGAAATTCGCCCGCGTTCTGAACAAGGAAAAGGCGGGGGGGGGGGAGGGGGGGGGGGGGGGGGAAAGGGGGGGGGGGGGGGGGGGGGGGTGGGAGCCCCCCCCCCCCGGCCCGGACCCGCCCGGATCGCTCAGCGCCCGGCCTCGGCGCCGGTCCCCGGCAGCCAGCCCGCCTCGACGATC